>CAYVJW010000001.1:0-47642 GCA_964451885.1 uncultured Candidatus Peribacteria bacterium
GCAGGAGCACCAAGATCAAGAGCTGCGCCTTCTGCTGCTGGAGCAGGAGCACCAAGATCAAGAGCTGCACCTTCTTCTGCCGGAGCAGGAGCACCAAGATCAAGAGCTGCGCCTTCTTCTGCCGGAGTAGGGGCGCCAAGATCAAGAGTTGCGCTTTTCTCTGTAGGAGCAGGAGCGCCTAAGTCAACAGTAGCGCTTTCTTTCGTTGTAGCGGTGTCTTCTTTTTTTGTTGTTGTGTCATCTTGTGTTGTGGCAGTTGATGTGTCATCAGTTTGAGCTGTTCCTTGTGCGGAAGTTTCTTCTTTTTTTTCTTCATCATCCTGTCCGAGGCCGAAATTGAATTTAACCATTTTTGTTTTTAAAAGTTGACTTTTACTAAAATATCTAAATACTTTACCTGGTTTTTGATAAAAAATCAAGTTTTTTTGAAATAAATGGCTTTATCTGATCTAAAAGAACACATTTCCATTCTCTCTAAAGAAGCAAAAGATGTTTTCACTGGCATTCGGAATTTAGAGGACTTAAATGCTTTTTCCGTGCGTTTTCTTGGCACAAAAAGCGACTTAAATGGAATACTTGCCTGTTTGAAAAATTTGTCCGATAAAGAAAGAAAAATTATCGGGCCTGAAGTTCAAGGGTTTCGCAGTTATTTTTTAGAAAAAGTTAAAGAAAAAAAGGAAAAATTGGAAATTGAGGCATTAAATAAGGAATTGAAATCAGATTGGATTGATGTAACAAAAAGTATTCCTTTTCAAAAAGGAGCTTTGCATCCGCTCTCTTTGGTTCAAAATCGTGTTGAGGAAATTTTTATGTCAATGGGATTTGAAATTGCGGATGGGCCGGAAGTAGAAACAGAATGGAATAATTTTGATGCTTTAAATATTCCCATGTCTCATCCGGCGCGTGATATGCAGGATACTTTTTGGGTCAGGAGCGGTTTGGATGATCCTAATAAAAATTTGGTTCTTCGGACTCAAACCTCTAATGTTCAAATCCGAAAAATGAAAGAAAAAGGTTGTCCAATCAGATTAATTGCTCCGGGGCGAGTATTTAGGGCTGAGGCTGTAGATGCAAGCCATGATGCGGCGTTTTATCAGGTGGAAGGATTGTTGGTCGATGAAAATATTTCTTTGGCGCATCTGAAAGGAACAATGGAGATTTTTTTGACAGAGTTTTTTGAGAGAAAAGAAAAAGTTCGTTTGCGGCCCGGATATTTTCCTTTTGTTGAGCCGGGTTTGGAAGTTGATTTTTTGTGCGCTATTTGTGGGGGTAAGGGGTGTAAAACCTGTAAATATTCCGGATGGGTTGAATTTATGGGAGCAGGAATGGTTCATCCCAATGTTCTCAGAAATTGCAATATTGATCCTGAAAAATATTCAGGCTTTGCCTTTGGGTTTGGTTTAACGAGGTTGGTAATGATGAAATACGGGATTGATGATATTCGGTTGTTATCGTCGCAGAAGAAAGAGTTTCTGGAACAGTTTTAAGTAATAATCATTATTCATTAATCATTATTTTATGGGAAAATTTCAAAATCGTATTGCCCGTTTTTCGAAAGAGCTTCAGACGCTGATTCAAAAAGGGCGGGAGCAAAAATTCATTACGGAACAGGAATTGATACGGGTAGTGCCTGATATCGAGGAAAATATAGTAGTACTTGATGATTTGTATGAGCTTTTGTTTGATTTGGGGGTTGATGTTATTGATGTGAAAGAAGAAAAAATATGGAAGGCCTCTTTAAAGGCAAAAGAAGATAAGGAGAAGCATAAAAAGGTTGTTGTTTCCGAGGATGAAGCTTCTGAAGGAGAAGAAGAACCGGAGGAGGAAACAGAAATACCAAAGGTGGATTTATCTGAAATTGCAAATGATTCGGTTCGAATGTATTTGAATGAGATAGGTCGCATACCGCTACTCGATGCTAAAGAGGAGGTGGAGCTTGCGAAAAGAATCGAAAAAGGAGATCTTTCTGCAAAACAAAAATTAGCGGAATCAAACCTTCGGTTAGTTGTTTCCATAGCAAAACGCTATATCGGTCGAGGATTGCCGTTTTTGGATTTGATGCAGGAAGGAAATTTTGGGCTACTGCGGGCGGTGGAGAAGTTTGATTATCGGAAAGGATTTAAGTTTTCTACTTACGCGACGTGGTGGATACGCCAGGCAATTACGCGTGCGATAGCCGATCAGGCCAGAACCATTCGTATTCCGGTTCATATGGTCGAGACGATTAATAAGCTGACCCATACGCAGCGCCGGCTTTTACAGGAGTTTGGGAGGGAGCCTCTGCCGGAGGAAATTGCGGCCGAAATGGATATGGACGTAAAGAAAGTGAACCATATTCTGAAAATCTCTCAGGATATTGTTTCTCTGGAGTCTCCAGTAGGAACAGAAGAAGATTCCAAGCTTGGGGATTTTATTGAAGATGAATCAGCTATCTCGCCTTTTGATTCTGCCCATCGGATTTTAATAAAAGAAAATATAGGGGATCTCCTGCAGTATCTTTCTCCTCGGGAACAGAAAATCATAAAAATGCGTTTTGGGTTGGAAGATGGCGTAACGCATACTTTGGAGGAAGTTGGACGGGAATTTAATGTTACGCGTGAGAGAATTCGGCAGATTGAAAGTAAGGTGCTGGAGAAGATGCGGGAGCATCCGATGTCGATCAAGATAACGGAATAGTTTTAGAGACTTATAAAATCCTAAACGAATCAAAAATCTTCTTCGAAATATCTATAAAGTTTGTGGCTAATCGTGAAGGAGTATTTGTTTCTATGAGAAATATTCCGTTAGTGGAGCTTTTTACAAAATAACGGTTTATAAATACCTCTTTTTCCCCATTATTTGTGGCAAGAAAGCTTTCAGTGAACATTTGATTTTTTATGGCGGAGTTTAATTCGGCATTTGAGACATGAGCTCGTCTGTTTATTTTACTTGTTGTAAACAATTTTTTTTCCCGGTTGATGTTTTTAGAGAAATCTATGGAACAAGCGGTAAAACTGACACCTTGGCAATTATCTGCCAAACGTGTTACTGAAACGGTGAATTCCGAAGAAGGGGAAATAAAAGAAAGGTTATCCTTATTGGTTGTAACAGGATGCCATAAATGGGGAACTTGAATGGAAAAACTATCATTACTGTATGTTTCTAATGTTCTGATATCGCCCCCTATATTTTTATAATATACAACATGATTATTTTGGTTTTGTTTTTCTGCTGTTGTCCAACGTAGGGATTTACGGGCTTTCAGCAATTGATTAAAGTTAACGGAAGCAAAAGTATTTCGGATGTTTTGTGGTGTGTACTTTGAAGCCTTGGCAGCCAACTGCCGGGTTAATGGCTTGGGGGGGTGGGAATTTGCCTTCAAAGGAATGGAAAAAGCATATCGTCTTTTTGAAAATTTCCGGCTTCTTTGTGCGGTTTTTAAGGGCGTCTTAGAAATTCTTTTTTGTGAAAAGAAATAAGAATGATATGTGTTCCGGGAAGCCTCGGAAAACGGGAGGAGCGCACCGGCTAAAAATATGAATCCAATACCGAGGGAGATAGTTTTTTTCATGGGAAGAAAATTTTAATCATTATTTAAAATCGAAAGCTTTCAAACACTTCAAACATAATTTTCGCTGCAGACGTTGTTTCCTGCTCATTGCCCACTGCTTCTATTCGGATTACGGATCCGTCTTTTGGGTCGAGGGTGTTGAAAATGAAATAAACGTTATCAGATCCGAATGCGTTTCCTTTGAAGCTTTCAATGAATGTTGGGTATTTCAAAAAAGTATGGGCTCTTGATTGACTGCTTCTGGGGACTTTTATGTGGTGGGTTGTTGAACCTAGGTTTTGGGTGTTTTTAAAATGTTTATTTAGGCTGATAGCGCATAAATTAAAGTTTTTCGGTGTACATGTATATTTTTCAGGTGTTCTCACAATTCTAAAGGAAAGAGTGGATTTGTTATTTTTATAAACTCCATATTGATTTCTATTAAATTCTCTTGGGGTTTTGATGATATATTCTTGCGGCTCGAGCAGTCTGGATCGGTCGTTTGTAAAAAGAATAGGTTTTTTTAAGCTTCTTGCTGTGTTTCCTCTTACGTGAAAGTTTCGGCGGACAGGAAAATTTCGCAGGACAGGTTTGTGGGTTTGATGTTTGTCCGGCATAGTGTTCTTGTCCTGAGAAACTCTTGTGTAGAAGGCAGCGAAGATGGAAGGCTTAAATTTTTGTACTGATCTGGACATCCAGTAAGTTTTTTTTTCTGAATAGTTATTAAACTTTTTTCGGTAACTGAACGGGCCGATTCTATTTGAAAATCGTCGGTGTTCTTTGAGGTTATTATAACCGGTGTTTCGTATGCCTTCAGAGGACGAGATAATCGTAGTGGCTAAGAATAATAGGCAAATGCTGAGTGAAATGATTTTTTTCATGGAGAGAATATTATTTTTTAAACCTAAAGCTTTCAAATACCTTAAACATGGTTTTTGCTGCATATGCGGCTTCTTTTTTGTTTGCGATTGCTTCTATTCGGATTACAGATCTGTCATTCGGGTTAATGGTGCTGAGGATAAGATAAATGTTTTCGGTGCCGAACATAGTTGCTCGGAAGCTTTCGATGAAAGTTGGGTATTTTATGAAAGAGCGGGTTTGAGAAGCTACCTGGCGTGAACTTTTTGTGTAGTGTGATATGTGTGAGATGTTTTGTTTTCTTTTGAAATCTTTTCCTAAATTTATGGCACATAGATTAAAACTTTCCTGAACGCATTTGTATTTTTCCGGGGTTTTTAAAACTCGGAAAGTAAGGGATGATTTTTTATGGCGATAAATTCCGTCTGCATGTCGGTTGTACCCGTAAGGAGTTTGAATTATATATTTATAGGGGGAGAAAGTACGAAAGCGCGGATTTGGTAGCAGTTCGTTCTTTTGTTTTTTAATTAACGGACGTTTAACATAAAACTTTTGGTATTTTGAAAAATAAGGTTTGTGTCTGCGGGATGATTGGTTTGTCCAATAATTTTCTGGTTCGCTGTATTTCCTGCGTTTCGTTTTTCGGTGATAATTAAAAGGACTAGTTCTTTTTGAAAAATAACGGGCTTTTCGGTCGTGTCCTTTTTTTGAAGATAGATAAGCGTGGTAGGTATATCGTGATGCTTCCGAAAGTGGAATTATAGTGATAACCAGGAAGGAAAGGCCGACAATTACGGCGATTGTTTTTCGCATGAGTTTTTTGGAATTAAATAAAATAAAAGAGCGCCTTTTTAAGGCTTACTCTTTTTATTTTTATTTTCTTGCCGCATTTTTATTTTAAAAAAAGCTTTTGTCAAGATGATTTTTTATCTTCCTTTCTCCTGATCAAACTTCAGCCTGAGTTTTGCTTTAAATTTTTTATTTAAAGCCTGGACGATGGCATTGAAATTTTCATCGATTTCTTTTTCTTCCAGGGTTTTGTTGTCAGATCTGAATTCAAGGTGAAAGGCTAGATTTTTTAGGTTTTTTCCTAATTTTTTATTGTCACTGAATTCATCGAAGAGTTTTATGCTTCGCAGGAGGGGGGAGCTGTTAAACGACACAGCTTCTACTTCTGACATCAGAGCTTTTGAATCAAGGACGATTGACATGTCCCGGTGTACGGATGGGAAAGGAGATATTTTGAGATATTTTATGTCTACTCGGCGGAAGTGTTCCAATAGTTTTTCAACATTAATTTCTGCAAAAACTACGGCTGAATTTTTTACAGGTAAGTTGGCTGGATGGAGTACAGCAATATTTCCGATATTTTCTTCATTAATTATTATTTCTGCTGATTTTGAGGGATGAAAGTATTTTTTTGGATTTGAGGATGGGGTGTATTCGGGGGTAAGTCTCAGATGGGAAAAAAGTGCTGACAGTTCGCTTTTTAGATGAAAAAACAGGTTGTTTTCTTCTTTTGAAATTCTGGCTGAAAGTAGGGCAAAATGTAGAATTTCTTTGGGTTGAAATATTTTTCCGAATTCAAAGAAATTAACTTCTTTGTGTGTTCGAAGGTCGGATTCAAGATTTTTTACAAGATTATAAATGAGTGTTTGTCTGAGTTGGTTTTGTTCTTTTGAGAGTGGATTTTCAATTTCAACGGAATCTTCTTGCCCTGTAAAATTTCCTTCTTTGTTGTTCACAAAAGAGTAGTTATATGTTTCGAGGAAACCGCGTGAGGAGGCAAATTCTTTTATCTGCCATTCGAGTTCTCGAAGAATGTTTCGGCAGGGGGGGCACAGGGGAAGATTTGGGAGCTTTGATTTTATGTCTTCAAATCCGTGCAATCGAACGACTTCTTCGATTAAATCCTCCGGAATTTCAATGTCTTTTGTGGCACGGAAACTGGGAATGTTAATATTTAAATTTTTATTTTTTTTTGTTACTAAAAAACCGATTGATTCCAGTTTTTGGATGATTTCTTCATCCAAAATATCAATGCCTGATCGTGAACGGACAAGGTTTGGGTCAAGAATAATGGATTTTTGTGTTGGGGGGTACGGAAATTCATCTGTAAGGTTTGTTTCAATTTTTGCTTCCGGACAAAGTTCAAGTAGTTTTTCGCTTGCCGCGAGCAATGCCGGACGGCAACTGAGGCTGTCAAGAGATTTTTCATACCGCATTGAGCTTTCAGAACGCAATCCAAGTCTTTTGGAAGTTTTTCTTATGGCGACCGGATCCCAATTGGCACATTCAAAAATTATTTCTTTTGTGTTTTCAGTGACTCCGGAAAAAGATCCTCCCATAATTCCGGCAACCGACAGAACTCCTTTTTTATCGGCTACTACTGTGTCCTGAGGAGTAAGTTCGTATTCTTCGCCGTCAAGGGCGAGTAGTTTTTCTCCTTTTTTGGCTTGCCTGATAATAAGCGGGAGTAAAATTTTTTCGGCATCAAAGGCATGCATTGGTTGGCCAAATTCCAATAAAATCCGGTTTGTAGTATCTACGACGTTTGAAATGCTTCGTATTCCCAGGTTTTCAAGGCGTACTTGTGTTGCCAGGCATGAAGGAGTTATTTTTATTTTTGAAATTTTGAGGGCGCAAAAACGGCGGCATTTGTCAGATTTAATTATTACGGGAACGGGTTCTCCTTTGTGAGGTAATGATATTCTTGGACACTCTTTGAGTTTTCCTCCAAAAATAGCGGCAATTTCCCGGGCAAATCCGTGATGTCCCATTAAATCCGGCCGGTGAGTAAGGCTTTTGTTATCAATGTCGAATAAAGTGTCTTGAAATTCTATGCATATTTCAGGCAAACTTTTTCCGATAGTTTTTTCGGAAAAAGTTAAAAGTTCTTCATTTTTAAATCCCAGTTCGTTGTTATCGCAGATCATTCCTTCGGATTTTTCTCCTTTGATTTCGGTTTCTTTTATTTCAATGCCTGAGGCAAGTTTTGCGCCATTAATTGCGATTGGATATATACTCCCTTTTTTTACTTTATGAACAGACCCAAAAATGATTTGTTTTTTCCTTTGTGGCCCCAAATCAAATGTTCCTATGTGCAATTTTTTAGCTTTCGGGTGTTGGGTCCAATTGAGAAGTTTTCCCGCAAAAATCCGGTCAAAGTATGGCTTAAGGGGGATTATTTCTTCAAGTTCTGCGGTGTGCAGCGTTAGTTTTTTCTCGACTTCTTCGGGAGTGGGGGGGGAAGTCGGGAAGGTTAGGAAAGTTTGTAGCCAATTCCAGGATAATTTCATTTTTTATAATGAGTAATAAATAATGAACACTTTATGTTTTGGAGTAATTTATAAAATAGCTCTTATTATTTTCTGCCATGTTCCTTAATCATTATTCATTAAAAATGTTTCCAGTATTTCTCGGCACACAATTCTGTCGTCAAACGGAATCACCTGCGTCCCGATAGTTTGAGCCTTTTCGTGTCCTCGGCCGGCTATCAGTACTGTGTCACCTTTTTCTGCTGTTAGTATTGCGTATCGGATTGCTTCGTATCGGTCTTCAATTTCGAAGAAATTTTCGCCTTCTTTTCGGGGGATTTTTTCCCGGATCGCGGAAGCGATTTTTTTTGGATCTTCGTCGTACGGGTCGTCTGTGGAGAGAACGATTTCATCAGCCGTTTCCTCCAGGGCTTTTGCTGATTCCTGTATATTTTTTTTGGTTCTTCCTCCTGCTCCTCCCCAGACGGCAATTATTTTTCCGGGTGTAATATTGTGCAGTGTTTTTAATACAGCTGTTAAAGCGGAAGGTTTGTATGAGAAATCTACCACTACGGAAAAATTCTGTCCAAGGTTTATTACTTCCAGCCTGCCCTCTATCCCGGGGAAGTGGGCTAAAGCTTTCTTCAGATTATTAACTTTCACTCCGAATGAAATTACCGCTGAGACGGCGGCTAGTAAATTTTCCAAATTATGCATACCTACTAGCGGGACTTTAATATCTGATACATGATTGGGAATATGAAGTGTGAATTTTGTATTTTGGTTTGTTAATTTTATGTTTTCAGCGCGTATACTTGCCGGCCTTTTTGTGGAAAAGGTCCATTTTCGGTCAGCCGGAATTTCTTTAAAAATTTCAAAGCATGGGTCATCTCCGTTAACAACAGATGTTTTTTTTATGCCCGGTTTTCTGAATGACAAGTTTAATTTTTTAAAGAGTTTTGTTTTTGCTCGTATGTATTCAGCAAAAGTTCTGTGATAATCCAGGTGTTCGTTATCACGGATATTTGTTATAATGGCCGTGTCAACAGCAATGCCCCATATGCGATTTTGATCGATAGCGTGTGATGAAACCTCTAGAACGCAGAACTCCATTCCTTGCTGGACCATTTTTTGGAGCAGTTTTTGTGTTGTCCATGGGCGGAGAGATGTCCTGAGGGTTGTATTGGTTTCTACCCTGTCTCCCAAATGAAAATTAATAGTCGAAATCCCGCCGCATTTTTTTCCGGCGCTTTGGAGCAGGTAATGGATAAGTTCGACGGTTGTTGATTTTCCGGAAGTACCGGTTACAGCAATGATTTTCAGGCGGTGGGAAGGGAATCGGTAATAAACAGCCGCCAATATTGCTGAAATTTTGTGGTACAGCAGGCGGAGTTTTGAACGAGGAGGGAGGATATTACGTAAGTAGTTTAGCATTTACAATAGTTTAATTAAAAATTAAAAATTAAAAATTAAAAATTTGAGGAAGTTGTAATTGTCAAATTCTAAAAAAAGTATTAATTTATTTTTGATGAAAGCATCTACTCCTATTGTAGCCATCATTGGCCGCCCAAATGTAGGGAAATCCACTCTTTTTAATGCTTTAGTCAAGTCGCAAAAAGCTATTGTTTCGGATATTTCCGGTACTACTCGGGATAGCCTTATGGAAAAAGTGATTTTCCAGGATAAGATTGCGTTTTGGCTGGTGGATACGGCGGGGTTAACAAACGAGAAAGGGGAAAATCTCGAACAGGAAATTCAGGCTCAGGTGAAAATTGCTATGGAAAATGCGGATGTGATTCTTTTTTTGATCGACGGAAAAAAGGAACTTACTGCGGACGATTTTTATGTTGTAGAAAAACTCAGAAAGTCTAACCTTGCAGTTATTATTGCAGCAAATAAGGTTGATGACGGGAGTGAATTACAGGTTTTAGAGTTTTCAAAACTGGGATTGGGGACGCCTTTGGCTGTTTCGGCTAAGAATTACACAAATATTAGGGAGTTGCATGACGTTTTGGATCAAAAATTGCAAGAATTAGGTTTTGTTGCGGAAGAAAAAGTTTCGGATGACAATAAAGAAATAATAAATATTGCTCTTGTCGGTCGTCCGAATGTCGGCAAAAGTTCACTTCTTAATGCTTTTCTTGGTCACTCCAGGTCGGTTGTTTCTGATATTCCGGGAACAACTCGTGATACCATTGACACAGAATTTACAGATGCAAACGGACAGGAGTTTTGTTTTCTCGACACGGCTGGGCTTAGAAAATCCGGTAAAATCGGGCGAAATTTGGAATTCTGGGCATCGGTGCGCACTACTCGGGCTATAGAACGGGCTGATGTGTGTGTGCTGCTGATAGATGCTCTTGATGGGGTAACCCATCAAGATTTAGCTATTGCGGGAAAAATAGTAAAGCAGGGAAAAGGAATTATTGTCGGAGTTAATAAGTTTGATCTTGTTCGTAATCAATCTCGGCAAAAAGAAGAGTCAGATGATTGTGAAGTGGCGGAGGTGAAAATGTGGGGGGAAGGGATTGATGAAATCCGAAAAAAATATCTTTCTTATTTGCATCGTAAAATTTCTTTTCTTCCTTGGGCTCCGGTTTTGTTTTTTTCCGCAAAAACAAGAAAGGGAATTTCAGAAATTCCGCCTTTGGCGAGGGAGATTTTTGAAGAAAGAAAAAAGCGTATTTCAACTTCTGAGTTAAACCGATGGATTCCGGAAATTTTTTACGGCAATGTTGCTCCGTCTGTGGGAACGAAACAGGGAAAAATAAAATATGTTTCCCAGGTGGATTCCTGTCCTCCGAAATTTGTATTTTTTGTGAATAACATAAAGGCGTTTCACTTCAGTTATCGGCGGTATTTGGAGAATAAGATTCGGGAGAAATACGGGTTTTTCGGGATACCGATTATAATTGAGTTGAGAGATGCTATGGAGAAGAGGAAGTCTTAGACTTCGATTTTCTGCACTTCCCCCAAAAAATTCCCAAAGTGTGAATCATGTGTGGTCGTAAAAAACACCTGCGATTCCTCGCATATTTGTTCCAAATGGGTTTGGCGGTGGGTATCCAGTTCTGAAAATACGTCATCTAACAGCAGTATTGGCTGTTGGCTGTTTTTTTCAGCGAGGATTTGTTTTTTTGTTGACAGCAGAGCTAGAAGCACGGAACGGATTTCTCCTCTGCTGGCGGAACTGAGAATTGGTTTTTCTCGTAGAGAAAATTCAAAATCATCCCGGTGTGGCCCCAGGAGTGTTTTTTGTGCGGAGGTTTCCCGGGTTTTGTGTTTTTTGAAAAATTCCAGGACGCCATTTGGTGTAGGGTCGAACTTTTCGGGGGTTTTTAAGGATATTTGTATTGGATTATCCGTTCCGGAAATTTTTTTTAATTCTTTCTGAAGCTGAGGATTAATTTTTTTAATGAAATTTTGGCGATCATTCCAGATAAGGGGAATTGTTTCGGAAAGGATTTTATTCCACGGGGATATTTCTTCGTAAATGTAAGGGTTAGTTTGTTCTCTAAAAGATTTAAGGATTGTGTTTTTTTGTTTTCGAGCTCTATTAGCTCTTAGTAAATTATCTCTGTATGTTGGTGAAATTTGTGTCAGGAAACGGTCGAAATATTTCTGCCGGTTTGATTTAGTTCCCGCAAAAAGCTCTAGATGTTCTGGAACAAAAAGAAGAGAGGGGATAGTGCCAAAGTGATTTTTCAGGGGGATTTTTTTTTCGTTTCTTTCGAATGTTCGGCTGTGGGGAGAAATTTTGATTTTAAAGGCATTTTCACCGGCAACTTTTGCTTGAATTAATGAGCTTTCTTGTCCATTTAAAATCAAATCAGTTCCTTTTGTTTCTCTCCAACTTTTTCCTACGCTCAAAATTGAGATTGCTTCCAGGATATTTGTCTTTCCTTTTCCGTTATTTCCCCAAAAGACCACTTTTTTTTTAAATTCGAAGTGTTTTTGGTCGTAATTTCGAAAGTCAAAGAGGGAGAGGGAATTTATCATGCTTTTTTTATTCCTTATGGTATTTAAAAATACTTGAATATTGTGAATTGTTGGAATTTTTCTTGAATTTTCAATTTCTAATTTCTAATTTTCAAACATAATATAAAAAATAGAGGCTTTAGGAATTAAAAGTTATTGGACATGGATATCAGGATTGACAAAATCATGCGTTCAAAAAGAAGGTCTTTTGCTTTACAAATAGCAGAGGACGGGGATTTGATTGTTCGAGCTCCGAAATATGCGTCAATGGGGGCAATACAGAGGGTTGTAAATGATGCACAGCAGTGGATTCGTAAAAAACAGGCATTTCAACGGGAACGGTACAAGGTAATTGTTTCTAAAAAATTTGTAAACGGGGAGTCGTTTTTATATTTGGGGAGTGCTTATGAATTATTCATTACTGAATATGCGGACTGTCCTTTGGTTTTTGATAAGGGTTTTGTTCTGTCTCATGAATATATTGGAGAAGCTCAAAAGTTATTTACGGCTTGGTACAGAAAACAGGCGTTTTTGAAGATTTCAGAAAGAGTTGAGAGGTATGCTGTGATTTCGGGTATGGAATATAATAAGGTGAAGATCACAAGCGCAAAAACCCGATGGGGTTCGTGCAGTGTTGTCGGAAATTTAAATTTTACCTGGCGTTTAATTATGGCGCCTTTGGAGGTGGTTGATTATGTGGTGGTTCATGAGTTGGTGCATATAGAGGAAAAAAACCATGGGAGAGGATTTTGGAATAAGGTAGAAATGATTTTTCCAGGTTACGGGCGGCAGAGGAAGTGGTTGAGGGAAAACGGACATTTGCTGATGTCCTTTTGACTTTTGATTTTTAAGTTTTATTCTGAGTTTAAAATCATTAATTTTTATTTAAAATGAAGAAAAATATCGCTTTACTTTTGGTATTTTTTATGTTTCCTTTGTTGATAGCTTGTGATCAACAGGATGGGCAGATTGAGGATGAATCTTTGGAAGGGGAGGAAAAACAGAAAGAGGAATATACGTTTGATGATTCCGTTAAGGATTTGAAGGCGAATGTTATTGAGTCCACCGAAGAGGTGGAAGTAGATGACGGGGTGGAATTGAGAGTAGCAACTTTAATCGAAGGGGGTGGTCGAGAAATAAAGAAGGGGGATAATATTATTGTGGATTATGTAGGAATGTTTACGGACGGAAAAAAGTTTGATGCTAGCCAGGATTATGGGAAGCCTTTTGCTTTTACTCTTGGAGCTGGGCAGGTTATTCGGGGTTGGGATGAGGGCGTGGTAGGGATGAAAGTAGGAGAAAAAAGAAAACTGACTATTCCTCCAGAGCTTGCTTATGGAGATCTCAAACACGGAAGAATTCCTCCGAATTCAACGTTGGTTTTTGAAGTGGAATTGTTAGAAATAAAGTAGGGGGTGAATCTGCGTGTTCGCCCTTTTTTGGGCAGACACATAAGTCTAGTCCCTACGGAGTGGCAGCTGCTTCTTCCGCTTGTTCTTGTGTGGGGAGTGTTTCCGAATCGATGCAGGTTACGTTGATAAGGTCTACTTTTTGTTCTCCCACGAAGAGGTTGATCGGTTGGCAGGCAGGATCGATAGTTCTGCCCACTATTTCGGTAATAATCGAGGCGGCTCCTGATTCGAATGCTCGTTGTTCAATGTAGTGTTTTCCTGCCCATAGTCCGTAGCCGATGAGAATTATTAGTAATAAGATTGAAATAATTTTTGTTGCTGATTTCTTTTTTGTCATGGATTTTATTTAGATAGTAAGTTCTTGTTAAGTTTAAAAATCTCTTCAGGTAAATGCAAGCTAATTGTTAATAACTCGCCAACTTGCTAATTTTATGCTACTGTTCTCGCGATGCTATCTCCGGAAGATATCGAAAATCTCGTAAATAAAGCGCAAAGTGGAAGTGAAAAAAGTTTTTCAAAACTTTTTGACCATTTTTTTCCGAAGGTGTTTCGGCATGTGTCTTTTCGTGTGTCTGATGAAAACACAGAAGACATAACGTCGGATATTTTTTTAAAGATAGTGCAACATTTGGGGAAATATGTTCCTCAAAGAAATGCGGGATTTTCTGCTTGGATTTTTCGTATTGTCCATAATGCCATAATAGACCACTATCGGAAAAAGAAAGAACTACTCGGAATAGATAATGAGGAGAAAGATTTTTTTGCTGAAATCCCGGATGAAGAAGATTTACATCCTGATAATTTGGCAAACCGGGATTTTGATATTCGAAAAATGCATGTACTTTTAAGGGAACTGCCGGCGATTCAGCGGACAATTTTGGAACTTAAATATTTGGAGGAATTTTCAAATGCTGAAATATCTTATGTTACGGGAAAATCAGAAGGGAATGTTCGAATAATCCAGTTGAGGGCGTTGAGGAAAATGAGAAAGGAGTGGAAAAAATAAAAATGCTACAGTTCTGACTTAAAGTCTGGGCTAAGCAAGTGCAAATGCACTCTTGGTACCACCTGTCCTGCCGTTTCATCGACGTTCATATGTAGTTTATAGCCTTCCAGTTCTAAGCTTTCGGCGATTTGTTTGGCGGCTAAAAACATTTCTCCGAACAATTTCAAGTTTTTTTCTTCTACTTCTTTTGCTGTCTTTAAAGCTTCTTTTGGGACAATAATAATATGTATTTTTGCTTTGGGATTTATATCTTTAAAGGCGATCATTCGGTCGGTTTCAAAGACGATATCGGAGGGAATTTCACGGGCAATGATTTTTGCGAAAACATCAGTATCTAAGAATGGCATTATATTTGAATTTAAGAATTATAATTTAGGAATAAATCCTATTTAAATTTTTCAATCATCTCCTCTTTCCACTTCCCAAAGCTTCCATCAAGTATCCTCTCCCTCGTCTCCCTCATTAATGCATGATAAAAATGTAAATTATGAATTGTTAAAAACCTTGCAGCAAGCATTTCACCAATGCGGTGTAAATGGTGGAGGTAGGCTCTGGAATATTTCTTTTCCGCGCAAATTTCACAATCACATTTCGGATCGAGGACGTTCTTGTCATCCCGATAACGGGCGTTTTCGATTTTTAATGTTCCCGACCAGGTAAAAATCGTCCCGTGTCTTGCATTTCGCATGGGCATGACGCAGTCAAACATGTCGATTCCGCGGGAGATTGTTTCCAATAAGTTCGCTGGGGTGCCGACGCCCATTAAATATCGGGGTTTATTTTTCGGCATTTGATGGCACATTTCATCCAAAACTTTATACATTTCTTCATTGCTTTCTCCCACGGCCAGCCCTCCTACGGCAAATCCGTCAAAATCCATGGTGGTAATTTCTTTCAGGCTTTTTTCGCGGAGCTCGGGAAAACATCCCCCCTGGATAATTCCAAATATTTGGGGCCTTTGTGTTGGCGGGGTGTCTTTTGAAAACTTGGCAAAATGAGCTGCCAAACTTCGTTCAGCCCAATCAGTGGTTCTTTCTACGGCTTTTCTGATTTTATGGAATTTTGGAACATTTGGGGGGCATTCATCAAAGGCCATGATTATATCTGCTCCGAGGTTGTTTTGAATTTCAATGGATTTCTCCGCGTCGATAAAAAAACGTTTTCCGTCAATATGGGAGTTAAAGAAAACTCCTTCGTCAGTGATTTTTTTTCGTTTAATGGAAAATACCTGAAACCCTCCTGAATCAGTAAGAATCGGGCCGTCCCATTTCATGAATTCGTGTAGTGATCCGAATTTTTTTATAAGTTCAGAAGTTGGCCGGAGATGGAGATGATAGGTGTTGGCGAGTACCACGGGAGCTTGCATCTTTTTCAGGTCGTCGGTTGAGAGGGCTCCTTTCATGGCTCCTCGGGTGGCAACAGAAAGGAAAAAAGGGGTTTGTATGTCACTTCTTCTTGTTTTTAGGATTCCGGCGCGGGCGGAATTGGTGGTTTTTTGGAGTTCGAAGTTTTTCATAAAGTTATGTTTGTTTTTACTCAGAATCGGGAAATGTGCAAGAACCGCCGGACGTGTATCTTTCTAAAGCACCTTCTTCCTCCTCCCTCTCCAAACAAGAAAGATAATAATAACAAGATCTATGATTTGTTCTATTCTCAGCATTTCGTAAAGCAAATAGGTTTTATCTCCATAGAGAAACTGTAGAAAAAAGTCAGCCATAAAAAATAGTATTCCGGTGCGGATGGCTAGTTTTTCGGGAAAGCGTTCATATGTTTTTTCATGGCCTTTTGTCCAATACAAGAGCCAGAGGTGGATGAAAAAGGCGTAGAGGGATATCGGGTGGACGGGGTTGAGGATGTCTACGCCGAAAGTCTGGTATTGGATTCCCCAAGGGAGGGTGGTTTCTTTTCCGTAAGTGGCACCGGTTAAAAAAGCTGCTATGTCGGTGATTAATATTCCTAGAAGTATGGATGGAATGGCTATGTCTATCCATTGGGAAAAAGTATAGCCGTGTTTTTTAAGGTCCCACCGGGCTGTCAGCAGGCATCCTATTAGGCTTCCGTAAAAATTTATTCCACCGTCCCAGAAGGTTAAAAAAAAGTAAATACCGTTTTTTTCTATGATGCCGGGTTCAAGCAGTATTGCAAAAATTCTTCCTACTATTATTGCCCCCAGTACCCATTTCCAAAAATGATGAAGGAAAAAATCAACCAGGATGGTTCTTTTTTGAAGCCTTTTATAATAATTCCAAGCTCCGGCTATGAAGGCCAAAGACAGCAGGATTCCGTATATTTTGAGACTGAAGAAGCCGAAGGAAAGTTGGTAGAAGTTCATGGATATCAAAAGTAAGTTTTTTATTACTCTCACACTCTAATTACTATGTCAACTTTCTCATCATGATCTTCTCTTGGGGTCTCTTTTACAATAGAAAATTTTGGCAGTACTATTACTTTTAGTGTTTTAATGCTTGATAAAACCCGGTCGTAAAACCCCATTCCCTGTCCCAGTCTGTTATTTTCATTGTCAGCTGCTACTGCAGGAATGAAAGCGATGTTGATTTCAGAAAGATCATATTTACTTTGAGTATTTGGTTCGGGGATATTAAACTTTCCTGGTTTTAATTTTTCATACGTTGAAGCATAAAACTTCATTTCGTCATTTCTAATTAATGGGAAATAATATTTCTTTTCCGGAAATGTCTTACATAGTTTTTCTACAAAATTTATTTCGTTATTAATTGGGGCGTAGATAAGTACGTGTGAGGCAGTTTTAAACTTAGGAAGATGCAATATTTTTTCTATGGCGGTCGTGGCCCATGCTTCTTTTTGTTCCGGTGAGACAGTTTGCCATTTTTTATTTATTTCTTGGCGGAGAAAGAATTTTCGTGCTCGGAGGATGTCTTTTTCCACTTGTGAGAAAAGCGCATCGGCGTTTTGGAAAGTTTTAGTCGGGCGGTCGAACTTTAATGTGTCAATCTCCATAATTTCATTATAAATTTGTTTGTCAAAATCCAGGATGTGGACTTCGACGGAAAAGTTGCCTCCAAAAGTTTGTCTTTCTCCGTAATGAAGTACTGCATTAAAATGCTTTCCTCCCAAAAAAACTTGAACAAAATAAACACCGTGTTTAAGGTTGGCACGTCCAATAATTTTGAGGTTGGCAGTGGCGATTCCAAACTTTGTTCCTATGGAAACGCCGGGGATTACTTGGCCTGTGAATTTCATTTGTGTAGATTGTAGTAAAAATGAAATATCTTATGAAAAGATTTTGGTTTGGACTATTGATATTGGTTTTAACCGGTTGTGGTATAGCTGAAGATAAGTCGGGTTCATTTCCTTCTTACATCATCCTTCAAAACTCAGATGGCAGAGTAATTGGAGCAGCTACTGAGATTGAAGCAAATGTTTTTGTAACGGCAGATCATTTACTGGAAAAATCAAAATCATTATTTCATGAAGGACAAAAAGTTCAAATATTAGGTCGGGATTTTGAGCATGATTTGATGGTTTTTTCCTTAGGGATCCCACGACTAAAATCATGGGTTAACGAGCATAATATATTGGTTAATGAGGGACAAGTAGGAGATAAGGTTTTCTGGTTTGATGGAGAACAATTTCGAGAGGAATCAATACTTTCGGTTTTAGAAGATTTTATTATTGAGGATCATGTAAAAAAGAATCTTATGGTTTTATCCGGTATAATTTCTCCTGGGGATTCGGGGATGCCGGTATTTAATAATGAGGGTGGAATTCAGGGGATTTTGATTGGGGCGGACAAGGCTGAAAATATTTCTTTTGCCGTTTCGGCAGATATTATTCTGCAATTTATTACAGAAAATATTGACGAACGAGTAAATTATCCCTAAGGTGCATGCAGCTTAAGTGACTATGTAAATTGTAAAAATGCAAAGGACGGAAAAAAAGGGCATCATCAAAAAATTTCAAACCCACGGAAAAGATTCCGGGTCAGCACAGGTTCAGGTGGCTATTCTTACTAAAAGGATAGAGGCTTTGACTGAGCATTTAAAAGCCCATAAAAAAGATAAGCATTCCCGGCGCGGGTTGATTGGGATGGTTGGAAAAAGAAGAAGGCTTCTCAAATATCTTCAGATGAATGATACAAGGCAATATTCTGAAGTCACTAAGTCTCTGGGTCTCCGCAAATGATTTTTTTAATTCGGAGCAAGACCTGGTGTTTTTCTTTGATTTAAGAAGAATTCCAAAGCTTTGTTCCGAATATCGATTGCGGGGATTAAAAAACAGTCAATCAGAAAGCGCGGTCTGCAGGTCGCGCCTAAGCACTAAATAAACTATTTTTAATCCTCTTTATGATGACAAAAAATGTAAAAACTCATTCCGTTGAGATTGACGGAAAGGATCTTATTTTTGAGTCCGGCCGGTTAGCCCATCAGGCAGATGGGGCAATATTTGCTACTTACGGAGACATTGCCATATTAGCTACTGTCGGGATGTCAGATGCTCCCCGGGAAGGAATTGACTTCTTTCCTCTTATGGTAGACTTTGAGGAGAAATTTTATGCGGCCGGGAAGCTAAAAGGTTCACGTTTTATGAAACGCGAAGGGAGGCCCTCCGACATGGCAGTGCTGAACTCGAGGATGATTGACCGTCCGCTTCGTCCGCTTTTTCCGAAGGGAATGAAAAATGAGGTGCAGATTATTTGTACGATGCTTCAGACCGACGAAAAACGTTCGGCTGTTTCGGTTGCTATGTGTGCGGCTTCTATGGCTTTGCAAATTTCAGGGATTCCGATTGAAGCTCCGGTTGCAGGAGTAAGGGTGGGGATAAATGAGGATGGGCAATTTATCCTTGAGCCTACTTTTGAAGAAGCGGAAAAAGGAAAGCTGGATCTTATGGTGGCTGGTACTCAGGATGCTATTACTATGGTGGAAGCCGGAGCGGATTTGATTTCTAATGAACAAATGTTGGAGGCGCTTGCTTTTGCTCACGAGGAAATCAAGAAGATATGTAAAGCTCAAAAAGAGTTTGCTACTAAACATAAAGTAACGTCTAAAGAGCCGACATTTGCTGATGAACCGGAGGCGGAAATGCATGCGGTGGATGAATTTATTTCAGAAAAAGATTTGGACAAAATAAGCGGGACGACTAAATCGGAAGTAAAAGAAAAAATGCATGATTTGGAGGATAAATTATTGGAGCATTTTGCAAAGGAAATCGAAGAAGAAACTTTGTCTGCCAAGAAATTGAAAGAATGTCTTGGGAAAAGGTTTTCGAAAAATATGAGAAAGCAGGTTTTTGAAACCGGAAAAAGGGTTGACGGACGGGCTGTTGATGAAGTGCGGCCTATTCATATCGAGCTTGGGGTTTTGCCGAGACTTCATGGGTCGGCGATTTTTCAGAGGGGGGAAACGCAGGCACTTTCTGTTGTTACCCTTGGTGGGCCCGGAGATGCCAAGATTATAGATACGCCGCATCGTCCGGAAGAAAAAAAATATTATATTCATCACTACAATTTCCCGCCTTATTCAGTAGGAGAGGTGAAAATGCTTCGGGGAACTAACAGAAGGGAAATTGGGCACGGAGCATTGGCGGAAAAAGCTTTGAAGCTAATGATGCCTACGGCCGAAGATGATTTTCCCTACACGGTTAGGGTTGTTTCTGAGATTTTATCTTGTAACGGATCATCTTCCATGGCTTCCGTCTGTGGTTCGACTTTGAGCTTGATGGACGCAGGGGTGCCTATAAAACACCCCATAGCCGGGATTGCCATGGGGCTTTTGATGGACGGGGAAACGGGGGATTATCGGATTCTTACCGATATCCAGGGACTTGAGGACTTTGATGGGGATATGGATTTTAAGGTAGCGGGGGATGAAAACGGGATTACGGCTCTTCAATTGGATATTAAAGTAAAAGGTTTAAAACTGGATCTTCTTAAAGAGGCTTTGGAAAGAGCGCACATGGGTAAGAATTTCATCCTTGAAAAGATGAAAGCGGCGATTCCTGCTTCGAGATTGCATATGAATCCTTTTGCTCCGCGTATAGAGTCCATCCGTATTAATCCTGACTTTATCCGAGAAGTAATAGGAAAAGGAGGGGAAACCATACAAAAACTTTGCGCTGATTATGATGTGTCGATCGATATCGAAGATGATGGCTTGGTGATGGTTACATCCACAAATCAAGAAAATGGGGCGAAGGCTGTAGGGGCCATTAAAAAAATTGCTTATGAGCCGGTGGTGGGAGAAGTTTTTGAAAATGCTGAAGTGAAATCTATTATGGATTTTGGCGCTTTTGTTGAGTATTTACCCCGGAAAGAAGCGCTTGTGCATGTTTCGGAAATTGCTAATGAAAGAGTAGAAAAAGTTAGTGATTATTTGAAAGAAGGGCAGAAGATAAAGGTGAAGATTATTGGGATTGATAATTTGGGAAGGGTGAAATTGTCTATGAAACAGACGTAAAGAACATACCTGCTACACGGAAAGATGGTAGAACTTAGAGCTTAGAACTTAGAAAAGAATCTGTATTATTCCTCTAAGTTCTATTTTCCGAGATAGAAATTGAAAATTTTTTTCATGGTGCTTCACGAATCTTTTCAAATACTTTCCTCAGAATCTAACCTCCGTATCGAGGTCCTTTGTGCTAAAAAATTTCCGCAATTTTCCAGAACTTACTGGCAGAAATATGGGAGTTTTTTTGTTGGGGGGAAAGAAATGCCGGGGAAGACAAAAGTTGGGGAGGGGGAGGTTTGGGAGGTTGAATGTACTTCTGAAGGCGAAAGCTCGAGCTTTCGCCTTCAAAAGGTTGAGCCGTGGGATTATCCATTAAAAATCCTCAAAGAATCCAAAACATGGGTGGTTATAGAAAAACCGGAAGGAATTTCGGTTCATCCTTCTTCTTCCGAGAGGAGCAATAAGACTGTTGTGAATGCTTTAGTTTATCATTTTGGAAAGAATCTGTCAGTCTCCCCCCGAACAATCGAGGAAGAATTTTTTCGTCCTGGCATAATACACCGTTTAGATAAGGTGACTTCTGGGGTGTTGTTAATCGCGAAAACGAATGCGACGCATCGGTTTTTTCAGAAAAATTGGAATAAAGTTGAGAAAACGTATTATGCCCTTGTTCAGGGAAAGCCTCCGAAAAAAGGAAAAATAGAGGCAGGAATCTTACGTGACACAAAGGATAGAAAAAAGATGGCCGTTTCGAATGAAGAAAAAGCGAAGGAGGCAGTTACTTTTTTTGAAACAGTCGAGGGAGATGGAAAATTATCTCTTTTAAAAATAATTATTCCCACCGGACGCACACATCAAATTCGCGTTCATTTAAGTGCCATTGGTTTTCCGATATTAGGAGACGAAAAATATGGAGGTAGTAAAGCTGATCGGGTTTATTTGCACGCGGAGAAGTTGGTTTTTCCTGATCCAGATAAAGAAAATATCATTTGCAAAGCGTCTTTGTCACTTCCAAAAAAATTTATAATTTAAATCCAATGAAACTAAAGATTGGCATTGTCGGCCTTCCGAATGTGGGAAAATCCACGCTTTTTAATGCGCTTACAAGATCCAGTCAAGCCGATGCGCAGAATTTCCCTTTTTGCACTATTGATCCGAATGTAGGGATTGTTGCGGTGTCGGATAGCCGGCTTCATAAGTTGGAGGAAATAGTTGTGCCGGAGAAAGTAATCCCTTCTACGGTTGAATTTGTGGATATTGCGGGTTTAGTTGCGGGGGCTTCGAAAGGGGAAGGGTTGGGAAATAAGTTTCTTTCCCACATACGAGAATGCCACGGTATATGCCATGTGCTTCGGGATTTTGAAAATACTGATGTCCATCATGTTTCAGGGAATGTAGACGCAAAGCGGGATTTGGAAATTATTCTTACGGAACTTGTTTTAGCGGATCTTCAAAGTGTGGAAAAACAAATTGAGAGAGTAGAGCGAAAAGCTAGGTCGGGAGACAAAGAGGCAAAAGCAGAACTGGGATTGCTTGAAAGAGTGAAGGGGGTATTGGCGGAGGATCGGTTGGCGAGTAGTATGGAATTGACAGATGAAGAGCAAGTAATATTTGATCGTTTTCATTGTATTACGGATAAGAAATTTTTGATTGTTGCGAATTTGAGTGAAGCAGATTTCGTCAGTTTTGATGAAAATGAGTTTCGAAAAGAAATACACGCTGATCCTCGTTTTCCGATCATTCCGATATCGGCACAGGTGGAGTCAGAGCTGGCGGATTTATCGGATGAGGAAGCTTCTGAATTTCTCAAGGAACTGGGTGCGGAACGTTCGGGATTGGAAAACCTGATCCAGAAGAGTTTTGAAGTATTGGGGTTGGAAAATTATTTTACAGCGGGGGAAAAAGAAGTTCGTTCATGGACTATAAAAAAAGGATCAACAGCGCCTATAGCTGCCGGGGAAATTCACACAGATTTTGAAAAAGGCTTTATCAAAGCCGATGTGATTTCGTATGATGATTACATTGCCTGCGGCGGGGAGCAGGGGGCGAAAGAGGCCGGAAAATTACGGTCGGAGGGGAAGGAGTATATTGTGCAGGATGGGGATGTGATACATTTTAAGTTTAATGTTTGAGTTTAGTTCTTACTTTTCAAACCTTTCCTTCGCTCCTTCCACCAAATACACGTCCCTTATTTTTGCCTCAATCATTGAATTCCAACAGTCTTCACAACACCACCAGTGTCCCCAGAGGTATAAGTCGGCGTTTTTTGGGTTATTTCCTGTTTCCAGAGTATTTCGAATGCTTGATGGTTCGGCATGGTTTTTTGGGTGACAGCCTTCACAGAGTTCATAGCTTTCCCCGGTAGGAATGCCTTTTCTTTTTCGTTCGCAACCGTATTGAGCATGATATATTGATCCATTGGCTCCACGGCCGATGATTTCATCATTCAATACCACGACGGCTCCGGTTTGATGTTTTGAGTCCAGTGACAGTTCTTCAGCGGCTTTTTTAGCTGCTTGCATGAATTCATTATTCTCCGGAACGTATAGAATGGTTCGTTCTTCCGGCAAATATGGGAGCTCTATTGACATTGATTTCTTTAATTAATACCTAAATTAATATCTATTCTTCTTCAGCCCTTCAAAATCCCCTTTTTTTATAAACTCTATTTCTTCTTCTGCATCTTTCCTGGAAGCCAATTCTTTTGCCTCGGATCCTTCATATTTTGCAGTTGAAACTCCGTGGAGCATTGCTTCATCTCGATTGAGGGAGGAGGTGAGTTTATTGAATACGATTTGGCAGATTCGCTCACCGGGGTAGATTCTTATTACTTGTGTGGCGGTTTTGTTTAGAATCGGGATCATCAGATGTCCCGAATAGTGGGCGTCTACTATTCCCGTTAGGTCAACGGATAAGCCCCGCCGGTTTATGGAACTTCGTGGATAGAGTATCCCCATCAAATCTGACTGATTGAGGGATATTTTTTCTAATGTAGAAGTAATGATTGATTCTCCGGGAGCTAGTTCAAAAAACTTCCCTGGAGAGAGTTCGATTTTTTCAAAATTGTCCCCGGCTGACTTGGTGACGTCGACGGTTAATATCTCTCTGCCTCGGTTGGTTAATTTCCAGGTTTTTGGCAGGTAAAAAACAGTTCCCAGTCTTAGATCCACGGCATGTGGTTGGTTTTGAAATTTGTCTAAAATAGGCTCGAAGATGAGCTTTTTCGATCTTATCAGTTCGGAAATTTCGCGGCGGGTGAGGATCATGGGGAGTTAATTTCTAATTTCTAACTTTGTATTTTGCGTAGATTGATTTCTTCCCCAGCCGTTCCACTTTCTCAAGTTCCAGTTCCATTGATATCTCGGGGGTAAAAAGTGACAGGCCTTTGCCGAAAATTATCGGGGAGATGGTGACGATTATTTCATCGATCAGTTTTTCCTTGGCAAAGAGGGTGTTTATTATGGCGCCGCCGATGAGGATGGCTTCCTTGAAACCTTCTTTTTTCAGGTTAGCCAGTATTTTTTTAGGAGGCTCGTCTGTGTAGAGGAGATCTTTATGATCGGAAATTCGATCTTTGTTTCGTGTCATAACGATGTTTTTTCTTCCTGGGAGTGGTTTATTGAAGGTGTCGTATGTTTTTGAACCCATTATCATTACTCCTGCTTTTTTTGTTACTTCTACAAAAAGCTTTTTATCGGCCTTTTCTGTCCAGTCGGGGAGATGATCGGAATATTTCGCTATTTTCCCGTCGAGAGTTATAGCCATGAGGAGGGATACTTTCATCGCAGGCAATATAACAGAAGATTCGTAAATGCGGAATGATTTTGAATTAAATCTTCAGTTCATTATTCTTTTATTATAATCATTACTCAATGAAAATTACTTCTGTTCACGCTCGTGAAATTCTTGATTCCCGTGGAAATCCTACGGTTGAAGTGGAAATGTCTGACGGGGTTCATACTGTCTCTGCGGCGGTTCCTTCCGGTGCTTCGACGGGAGTGCATGAGGCGTTGGAGCTTCGGGACGGGGATAAGTCCCGGTATAATGGTAAGGGGGTGTTGAAGGCGGTGGGGAATGTAAATGAAGTGATTGCTTCGGAGGTTGTGGGATTAGATCCTGCCGAACAAGAAAGCCTTGATAAAAAAATGCTGGATTTAGACGGAACAGAAAATAAATCCCGTTTGGGGGCGAATGCTATCCTGGGGGTTTCTTTGGCTGCTGCCAGACTGACGGCAAAGCAGAAAAATAGGCCTCTTTTTCAGCATATAAATGATCTTTTCGGAGGGAAGGTTAGTTTGCCGCGTCCTATGATGAATATCATCAATGGCGGAGCACATGCGGATTCGGGTTTGGCGATTCAAGAATTCATGGTCATGCCTCAGTTTGATGATTTTTCAGAAAATCTCAGAGCAGGAGCAGAAATTTTTCAGGCCTTGAAAAAAATTCTCAAAGGGCGTGGGGAGGCTATCGGTGTGGGGGACGAGGGAGGATTTGCTCCTCATTTGCCGAAAGTGGCGGATGCTTTTGACGTGATACTGGAGGCCATTGAGGCAGCGAGTTATAATACGGAAAATGTAAAGTTGGCGATAGATGTGGCGGCTTCGGAGTTTTTTGAAGAGGAAAAATATATGGTTGATGGAAAAGTTTTTTCTTCTTCTGATTTGGTGGGTTTTTACGGGGATCTCTTGAAAAAATATCCTTTAATATCCATTGAGGATTCGCATTCGGAGGATGATTTTGAGGGATTTATTCAGATGCAGAAAAAGTTTGGCGATAAGATTCAGCTGGTGGGGGATGATCTCTTTGTGACGAATAAAAAACGTCTACAGGCAGGGATTGATGAGGGACAGGCGAATGCGATTTTGATAAAAGTCAATCAGATAGGGTCATTGACAGAGACTTTTGCAACGATGAAGTTGGCGAAGGCCAATGGTTTTGGGACGGTTATTTCTCATCGTTCTGGGGAAACGGAAGACTGCTTCATAGCTGATCTTGCGGTGGGGACGGATGCGGGGCAGATAAAGACGGGGTCGCTGAGCCGGTCGGAGCGGATTTGTAAGTATAATCAGTTGCTGAGGATTGGGGAGAGGTTATGAAAAAATCTTCGTAATCCCTGCTGCTAGGATAGCAATGAATAAACTAACCATTCCCCATTGCCAGCCAAAAGTTACTTTTACTTTATGACGAGCTTGATATATTTCATCAAGCCGATCTCGTTCTCTATTTTGATTATTTTCGACACGTTCAATACTTCTCTCTACAATGTCCAAACGTTTGTCCATTTGATCCAAACGTTTATCCATTTGCTCAAAGCGTCGGTCAATCTGCTCAAAACGTTGGTCAATCTGCTCAAAACGTTGGTCAATCTGCTCAAAACGTTGGTCAATTTGATTAAAACGCTGGTCAATTTGATTAAAACGCTGGTCAATCTGACTAAAGCGTTGGTCGACATCTGCTCGAAAATCTTTTAGTAATTGTAAGATGGTGTCTTCTTTTGTCATTGTGTATATTTTATTATAATTAATTAAGGATGTCAAAAATAAAGGAAAAAATAAGACTTTCGTTTGATTTATATATATTTTTATGGTAAAATCAAGAGATTTGATAATTTTAAACCATGAAAAATCACTATCGGTTTCGTTTTGAAGGGGGGTGTCGTTTTGTTTTTTTTAGGAGGATTGGGGTAGAGGTAATGAATTCGGAAGTTGATGCAAATAAGGAATGGGCGAAAGAAATGAAAGATGCGAAAATTTGGGCGAAGGATGCACAGGATGAGTTGGCGGGAGAGATTGAGAGAAATTTGTCGAAAAATAGTGATAATGTTCGGGAGGTTCAACGTGGCGATACGATGTACACGATTGTTCGAGGGATGAAAGGATTGAAAAGCTTTTCGTGGAGAAAAGATAAAAATATGGAAGTGGAATACAGAGGGGTTTCTGAAAAACAGCTTAGAAAAAATAAGGCAGAGACCGGTACGGGAAAATTAAATGATGCCGGTCGGATTTATCCGGGGCAATATGTGTGGCTGGAAGGGGAAAAAGTGATAGTTTCTACTACTCCGCCTGAGGAGAAAATTGCTACCGATGAGAGACTTCCGGAGTATTCGAAGGCGGATTTGGAGATGTACAAAAATGTCGAATTTCCTGTTTTGAGCTTTCACGAAGGGATGGAATTGGAGGCTTTTGTGGCCAGAGAATTTTTGGGGGCAAGGCGTGTTGCTCCTAAAGAATTGAAATATCGGGTGATAGAAAAGAAGGAAGAAAGCGGGCAAACTTCAAGGAAAAGTTTGGGACAGTTGAGAGCTTGTCGACATCTTCCGGTTCATGATGGGGAAAAAGTTACAGTGAGGCCGGATCCTGTATCAGAGGGAGTGGTGATTATTTGGGAAAAGAAATAAGAGTGAACAAATAGCAAAATTGAGAAGTTTTTATTGACTTTGTTTTTTTGATAAGTAAAAAGTCTACAACAAGAATATTTTTCCACTCGGGCTGTTGTAGGATATTATTTACAAATACTTGTAGAGATTTTCTTATAACATTGCATTGTTAAGTAGTATTCGACATAAAAAAATTCCGTATTTTTTTAGTAATCCGCTTATGGGCTCATCTTTACTTAGTCTTGTTATAAACGAGGATAAAATTGTACAGAGTCGTCTGCTCTTAATGTGGGCTGTAGGCTTTATTGACATTTTGCTTGACTTTTCTTGGCAAATAATGTAGGTTGAATTTAAGTAGACAAAAAGTAAAAAAACAAAAAATAAAAAACAAAAAATAAAAAGGAGTGAAGGAGATATTTTCCGGTTACTTTACTTTGTTCTTTTACATATCGTTTCTATTACCCTTCTCGTGTGGGTTTTGACATATATGAGAGCTTTCTTTTTATGAGAATGTTCGAATCATCTGTCGAAGCCCCGTCACACCCGGAAGGGTAATAGTGGAAAGTTTTTTTAACACCAACCAAGGGGAAACAGCATGAGCGAGAGCGTGCAAGACGGCTCTGGTTCCCAGCCGCAAAGCGGGGATCAAGGGGCTTCCCCCCCTGACGGGGGTGAAGCAATGGATCAACAGGACCAGGACAACAACGGAGGAGGTGAACCCATCGATGTGAAAGTAAACGAACAAGAGGACACCGAAGGGGATGCTTTCCCCGAGGAAACTGAGGTCGAACCGCAGATGTATGATGACCAACCGCAGATGAATGATCACCCCATTACAAAAGAGGATGCTATGGACAACACCAAACCCAACAAACTGGATCAACTCAAACAGGAGGTAGTTGACGAGCAGCGCCTCCGCAGTGATCTTGCCGCCGAGGTGGCGAGTTCCAAACAGGCCGCTGAGTTGCTTAGTGCGGTGGCGAACAAGTTGAATACGCCGCCTCCGCATGCGCAGGTGGCTGGGGCCATCGACAACGCTGCTACTGCCTTTACCGGAGCGGCCACGGCCATACAGGAGGCGGCGGTCAAGGTTGCTGAGAGCAATCAGGCGGCCAATTCTGGTGACGGAAGTAACGGCCAGCAGCCGGAGGGTGACGGGAAGATTCCTTTGAAGACCATCGTGATTTCGGTGCGGTTGGCCAAGGACACCAAGGGGCTCCACATCAGGTCGATCATTCCTGGCAAGGGGCTGCGTAGTGGTATCATCAAGAAGCGTAGCACTATGGCGGTGGATGTGAGTGGGAACATCAAGTTCATGACCAACGATGGGACAATTTATCAAGGGCGTATCCGCGATGGTCAGGTAGTGACTGGACGGTTCTTGGAAGCCATGGTGACGGAAGTTGTCAATGGTGTTACCTTGACTACCGATCCCATCGAGCATCATGTGAACAATCCCTGGGAGGAGGTTGTCACGGCGTTCCCGACTAACACCATCACTCCGGACGATCCGCATGAGGTGGACATCGAGGATGACACCGATGATGTTCCGGGTCAGGAAAAGACGCCATCTCGCGGTTTCTGGAATAAATCCAACAAATCGGATTCGACCGGCGCCTCTGCTCCGACATCATCGACTCAGGAGCCGAAATCCGGTGTCTCGCCGTTATGGATTGTGGTGGCTGTGATCGGGACTGCGCTGGCTGGAGGAGGCATGTATACGGCCAATCAACTCGGGATGTTTGGCGCCACAGTGGCGTCGCAGCAGGCGCAGATTGCCAATTTTAACGGGTTCCTGAGCGGCCAAAACCAATCGCTTCTTGGCCAGATTGGGGAGCTTGAGGCTCAGCTTGACGCGGCCCAGCACAAGGTGAATAACGCGGAAGCGCAGGTTCAGGTGTCCCGCAATCAGGTGACCCAGTTGAATAAGAAGTTGACCAAGACCAGCACGGCCAATTTCGATCGCATAAACCGCAAGTTGCAGAACGCCCAGAAGCGCTATGCGGATGCGAGGGCGGCCGAAAAGCGGGCCATTGCGGACCTGACTGCTCTTGAGAAAACCCTGAAAGAGGCGGAGAAGCATGCGAGCAACGCCAAGGGTCGATTGGGAGTCATGTGAAGTGAATGATGTTCTCCTCAAACTTTCCGTCAAGGGAATTCGTCCTTGACAATAAGTATGTGTTCCCCCGGCTTGCCGGGGGGGCGCATCCTGCCCCCTTAAATCCTTCCGGGTGAAAAAGGAGGAAGGGAAATGTTGATCATCATTGATCAGAAAACATCTTCCCTTTCTCTTCAACAAATAAAAATTCAACAAACAGAACTTAGTTTTTAGTTGTTAGTTTTTAGTAATTTTATTTTTCTAAAGACTAGTAACTAAAAACTTATTTTCTTCCAAGCTCTAACAACTACTCCCAATGTCTCTTGAACAAACCACCTCTCCGACCTTAGACCAGGCTGTAACTTTACACGAAGTTGCGGCGGCTTTTGCGTATGGGGAAGGGGCGGAGGCGAGACAAGTACTCAATCCCTCACGGCCTGATGATTTGGTGTTGCTTAAGAGGCGGAGTGTGCAGAATCTATTGGAAAATGCTAAATTACCTGTTTCGGGGCTTTTATATGCAGAGGTAGATACCGCGCTTCCTCCTGACATTGAAAGATCTCTTCGAAAACTGAAAAATGCGCCCAATGAGGCGGAACGAGTGGCGGTAAAAATGATAGAGGATATTCAGAAAAGCCTGGTGAATATTTCTTCAAAATTAAAGGGACTTGAACGGGCTTCTTACGATACAAGACGTCGGGAATTTAGCAGGTTAAATAGTTTATTTTTGGATTATATCCCCAGAGCGTTTGTGCATTCTAAATTTCCTTTGGGGTACCTTCCTGCTCAAAGTCCGCGTAGATCAGAACTTAATAACTCTCTTCAAGATTTGGTGTCATTGGGACAGAATGTAGAAAGAACATATGGTTTAGTTGTCTCCTTCAATCAAGAGGCAACACTAGCCAATCTTCGTGGTAGTATTGAGCGAGTCAGTGCTGTAGTGTCGATAGATCCTCCATCCTTATTAGACACTCCGGAAGTGGGTTGGCAGGAAAAAGGTTGGCAAATAGCTGATAGAATTATTCCGCAAAAGTTAATCCAATGGGGGAGGCAGTGGACAAGTGGGAACGAAGAGGGCGGGGACAGAGAAAATGTTGATAGGATAGATTATGAAGCACTTGGGTTTGATTCCTCTCAGTACGAATATCTGAGAAGGCTGGAGAGATGGGAAGAAAAAACAGGCGCTTACTTGAAAAAAACAGAAGATTATTTATTGGCTCGTCATCCTTCCTGGCAAAAAGATTTTCCAGATATATGGGATGCGTTTAACCGGCTTTATACAGTTCAAAGGCAGATAGAAGTGGAAATCAGAACTTTGCGTCGTGCTTCTGAAAGCAATTCTTCCGGGGCGGTTTTGAAAGGCCTGGAAGAAAATTCAATTGCTCCATCATCCGATAAAGTAGAACAGGTTACTGATTATTTACTAAACCAGCTTCCTGCTTCTATTCGTTCAAAACCGGTTTGTTCAGCGGCTTTGGGTTTTTTAAATGAACATTTTGGAGTGGACGTCGGGTTTAGCATGAGGGCAACTTCCGCGTGGGCGCTTGCGGGGCATATGACTAAGCTTCATTCTACCAATAGAGCTAAATTTAAAAAGGTTGATGAGGGGGAGTATCAGCTTTCTTCTGTGTCGTTGAGGAAGCAGGATGTCCGGCCGATTTATATGGCATTGGGGGGAATAAATGAAGGGGATGAAAGAAATGGAGCGAAAAAATATATTACTTTTGTTTATGAGGCTTCTGAGTTTAAGGATAATGCGGCTCGGGCTTTTGCTAAGAGTCCGGATTCTGTCCGGCCAAATACGCATGTGATGGAGGTGTTTGGGCGGAAAAAGTTTTTGGTTCGTGTTGATTCGCCAGTAAGATTGAGAGATTTTTTGAAAAAACAGTTTGTTCCCCGAGATTACATAGGAGATACACGTAAACCTGCATCGCACGTGGATTCAGATGCTTTTTTAATTGAACTTGTTAAGGTTCTTAATTTAAAAATAAATGGCATGTCTGTGTCTATGGATTTGAATAGGCAATTTGAGGGGGAAGTTGAGTGGGAAGATTTTATGGGAATGGATTTTATTCATGTGAGAGATCCTTTGAATAAAAAGGCGGAAATTCCAAAAATAAGGTTATTGCCGCTTTCAACAATGCTCCTGGATAAGAGATTCGTTCCCGTGGACGTATTGGAAACACAGTCAACGGCTATAGAAAGCATTCCAACCGATCAACTCATTCAAAAATTATCAGAAGCTCAGTGGGGATACTTAAGAGGAAGATCCGTCAAGGTTAGCTATCTGCAAGTGGCTTTGGAGAGGATTGGATTGTCGCCAGGTTCGTTTGACGGGTATTATGCTACGAATGGGGTATTGAATAAACTAAATAAAACGAGAGGTGCGGAAAGAATCACGTATCTTGATAATCTTGGGATGGGAAAAGGAGGAGATACGGCCAGGGCCGTGATGGCTTACCAAAGGATTAGGGGGTTTTCGGAGGATGGACTGGCTGGGGAACATACGGTGGCGGGTGTAGTTGAAGATTTGAGAATAGGCAACAGAATTTCCATTCCTCGGAGAGTAGAACTGGCAGAGCCGCTATTGACCTATCAGGAAGAACCATTGAAGATAGTGGATTTTGCGCAGGAATTAAATAGAAAGCAAGCTTTGAGGTTTATAGAAAGAAAATTACATAAACTTGGTGTATCGAGGATAAGAAATGCGGCTCAAGTGGAAGGATTGAGAGATAATATATATGAAGCAGTAGAGGGATCTGGTATAAAAATTACTCCGGGGAATATGTCTTATATTGTTTCCGTGCAATACCTGGAATCTTCTTTTGGTTTGGGACAGCGGTTTGGAGAAGGAATTTATAATAATTTTATAAACGGTCTTTCCTGGTACGAGAAATATACCGTTGAATCGGCTTTGGATGTGGTAAAAGGAATAGAAATAGCCGGTTTTAGCGGTGAAGAGAGAGTTGATTCTTTTTTGGCCTGTAAGACAAAAAAAGATTTGTATCGGTGGGCACAGGATACAGTGAGTATGCTGCAAAATCCTGAACTGCAAAGCGAGATTGAGAATAAGTTTTTCTTTAATAGTGCCTTGAAGATAGTGTTGGATTTTTTTGAAATAGAATATGAAGGCGATGATTATTATGAAGCCGCGGTTGCAAGACTGGCAGAAGAACCTTCTTCCTTGGGAATTTTTCAGGTAAATGTGGATTCTTTTATAAGGATTTTGGAAAGTCGGAAGGAAGAATGGAAAAACGATACTCGATGGAGAGCTCTTTTGCGGGGAGAAAGAATAGATAGGGATTTGCTTGCTAGGTCTTTATTGGAAGATTCGGATCGTTTAGATATTTTGTCAAAGGTGGATATAGAGGCGCTTGTCATTCGGTATTATTTGAAGCCTATAATGGAAAGATATGATTTTAATGGAGATGGATCCGTGGGATTGAACGAAGTTGGGCTTATTACTGCGGATTTTCATGCGGGCAGTTTTTCTCCCCGAAACGCAGCTGTGCAACAAGCTTTAAGTCGAGTGCTTGGAACAAGTCTGATTTTGGATGGAGATTTGTCTTTTTATGATAAAGAAGGAAACCCGGTTTTTTGGGAGGGGGCGGAAACGGTACAAAGTCTTATGAAATTTTCCGAAAGTTTGACATCAGAGCAAAGAAAAGGACTATCCTCTCGAGAATTTGTAGAAAGTTTTGTTGTTTTGTCTAATTCTCCCGATCTGGAGAGACACCAGCTTTATAGTGTTTTGATGCAGGCGGGGGAAGATCGATGGATCATTCCTGTGGGAGCCAGGATAAAAAGTGGGTTTGCAACAGTGAGTGGGATTGAATCTGTCAGTGCGAAGGCTTATGTCCAAAGAGCTCAGGAGGTGTATTTGGCAGGACATTGAATTCAATTTTTAATTTCTAATTAAATGACTATTGAGCAGAGTGGTGTGTCGACGTTAGATCAGGCTGTTACGATGCAGGAGGTAGCAGATGCTTTTGCTTATAGTGATAGAGTGGAAAAGAGGCAAGTGTTAGATCCTTCAAATCCTGATGATGTGGTGTTACTGCAGAGATGGAATGTGAGTGAACTATTGGATTCATTTAGGATGCCTGTTTCAGGGTCCGTGTATGCTTCAGCACAAGGGGAGATGATGTCTGACGCAAATGTTGCACTTTTCTCAAATATGGAAAGGGATATTCAAAAACTGAAAAGATTGATATTTCGTCAAGCGAAAGAAAAATCTGAAAAAGCGATTGAGGACATTCGCGAGAGTATTAATAATATCACTTCAAAACTGAGAGAATTCGAGAGTCGGCCTCATGAAGAAAGAATTCAGGAGTTGGAAAGGCTTCATAGTTTGATGCGAGAATATATTCCCAGAGCGGAAATGCATTTGGAGGCTTTTTTTGAGGATTTGTCTCCAAAAAGTGATTCCAGAATTATTCTTTCCAAATCGATTCGTGAATTAAAAGAACTTGAGCAAAAATTAGGAAAGCATCTTGAATTAGCGCTTCAATTTGATCCAGCCATCACGCTTAGAGATATTCAGAAGAGCATTGATAAGTCAAAAGACGAACTGACTTTGCGTTCAGGAGAATCCATCGATTATTTGCGTCGAATAAAAGCCTGGGTAGAAAAAGCCAAGGCTTATGAGAAAAAAGCAAAACTTTATTTAAGAGCTCGTGCTCCCAATTGGAGAAAAGATTTTCCGGAAATTAAAAAAGCGCTTAGGGCGCTTTTTGCGTTTCGTAGAGGGATAGAACGTAAAATTTCTCGTCCTGGTATTGAATCTGTTCTTTTAAATGGAAGTGTAATTCCGGGAAAATATTTAAGCTCAGCCAGAAAGACAGAACGATCAATTGACGGGGAGGAGGGGCATCGCCTCGAAAAAATTTTTCAGCCGGAGTTGGATTTTTTGGCTGGCAAGATGGGGAAGGGGGATTATGTTTTGTTGGCAGATGTTTCTCAAAAAGAGCAACTGGACGGAGGGCCTTTTCAGCAGCTTTATTGGGTGCGACGGACGGCGGACGGTTTTATTTTTGAAAAGCGGTTTATCATGTCAGGGAGTAAGGTAGAACCCGGAAAAAATGTAACAAGTTCATTTAGTACTCCTTATGGACTTCATAAAATTGCTTCTATAGTAAAAGGTGATTTTGCTTCCGTTATTAAGGGAAGAAGAGTCCAAAGAAGGAAGGTAGAAAATATTTCAACCGGAGATGCGAGAATTTTAACTACGGCAGCTCTGTATTTGAAAGGCCTGGAAAGGGGGATAAATGATTTGTCTAACCCTCGGGGGATTGCTATCCATGGAACTCCTTTTGAAAGGAGATTAGGGAGGCCGGCTTCTCACGGTTGTATTTGGCTTTCGAATGCGGATATTTTAAATCTTTTGGAGATGATAAATCGGAATCCAGAAAAGGGGTGGGCGTATATAACAGATCAGAAGAATCATCGCAATTTGTAAACAATAACCGACAATGTTTTTATTGGTGAGAATGAAATATGCTTGACTTTCCATAGAGACAGTGCTACAAAGTAATTAGTTTTTTTCTTCTCAATAAAACTCGGCTAAAAATTCGAAGTTTTTTGAGAAAAAAATCATTATTTGCTCTTTTTCATATCGATAATTTACCATCATTTTTTTCGTATTATCATTGGTCTAAGAGGCCAGAACTCAAGAGGAGGATAGGTATGCTCAAAAAACCGTGGTTTTGGATAATCATCCTTTCGTTGATGCTAGGGGCGGAAGCTTTCTGGATCTTCAATGGAAGGGGAGAAGCGGCGGCTGGTCATGGATCTGACCCGCCTTTTGTTAACCAACAGGTTGACGCGGACTGGTTAGATGACCTTGATAAATTTCGGCAGTCAGTTGCTGATGAGGCATTGGCGCGGCGCGACGGGGATAAAAATCTTAGTCGCCAAGTCAAGAAGCTTCGCACTCAGATGGAGGTTGTTGCTCGGAAACATGAATCGTTGACTCGCCGGGTCGATGAGAGTGATCGGAATTGGGCTCGTCTGGCAGAAGGGCGTCATGAAGCCGAAACAATGGCAAAACAGTATTGGGAACATGATGCAAACAATTCTCTTTGCGGCTCTTTCTACTCCATGGGCCATTGTCCGGAAGTTCTTCCATGGAAGGAGTACCTCGAAAGGGCGCTTCGGGAAGCAGGTGTATTCTTCTTTCCCGAGAGATGATGTGGTGGGATCGGTATAGAGAGAGCTGGGGGGTGGCATAGATGTCGCCCTCCTCTTTTTTGCTTTTTTTCTTGTAAGATGGTAGAATATAAAGATGGAAAATAAGGATCAATCATCGCTTCCTAAACAACCGGGTGAAAAACCTGTGTCGGGGGAGGGGAAAACTCCTTCGGGAGAGGCTTTATTGCCGCCTAAACTGCCTCAAGTAGCCGTAGTAGAGGGGGAGGGGATAAAAGTGGGAAGTGAAGAAGAACAATTAAAAATTAAAAATGAAAATAATGAAAGGAATGAAGAAAATGAGAAGAATGAAGAGGTAGAATCTGAAGATGAGTTGATTGTTGAAGAAGAGGAGGATTTTTTCTGGGTGGTTCAGCGTGTTGTGTGGGGGATTGTAAAAACAGTTTTTATATTGGGGCTTATCGGATTTTTTGTTTGGATCATATGGGGACCGGATAAAAAATCGTTTTCGGAACTCGAAAAAGCAAAATCGGTTGTTTTGGAGGTTTCTAAAGAAAAGGGGGTTTCGATTCAGAAGGAGAAATTGCTGCCAAGGAAATATATTTCACCTGCCGACCGCTTGATTGAGCTGGAAGAAATGTTTGATCCGGCAAATCAAAAAAGTTCGATTATCAGTTCTGTGCTGTGGTTGGAAAAAGCTGGCGCTTTTTTGAATAAATCTGCTTTTGAACTGATACCGAGTTCTGTTCCTCAAATTCGGAAGCAAAGAGTGGAATTTGTTCTCAAAGAAATTCGGCAGTTGATCGAGTATTCAGAGGTTATTCAAGGGAGGGTAATGCAGGAAATTAACGCGTTTTCACAGCGATCTAAACAGGCCAATGAAGATTCTGTTTTAAATGAAACCGCTTTTTTTGAGGCACTTCGGCACTTTGAAGGAGTGGAGGCGGAAATTTTTCTTGCCCAGAAAGTCGATGCTGAAAAACTGGTGATGGCAAATTCGACTTTTGCCAGCGGGAGGAAAATTTTACTGCAGAATATTCAGCGTTATGATAAGCGGCTTCGTAGTTTATACGAAAATGTTGAGGCTAATAAAGAGGCGTTGATCCATGATGTGCGTGTGGTTGATTTTCCGGAGAGTACGTTGGAGATTATTTTGAGCCCGAGGGAGTGGAGGGAGGGGCAGTGAGTTATGAAATTTACTCTTGAAAAATAAAACTGATATTCTTCGCTACTTTCTTTCTCATTTTTGGAGATAATTGAATTTTTCGTTGTGAAACAATGATTTTTTGTTTTTTTTCAGGCGGGGAGGACGGCTTTTCAACTGCTTCATATTGAGGATATGGAATAAAAGCCGCTTCTTTTCGCTTTTTTTCTTCTATTTTTTGTAAAAATTCAGGGTTAACTCGATCAATAAAATGTTGAAAAAATTGAGGAGAGGTATTATTTTTTGTTTCGAGGGTAAGGTCAAGAGCTCTTGCTTTCGGCACTTTTTTTATCAGTATTTTTTCCAGCCAGGATTTTAGCGGGCGGTCAATGTGCGTGGAGGCTCCTCCGGAGGCGTAGGTTTCTATGGTTATTTCTTCTGAATCAGTTTGCCCTGAAAAATCAGTGACGGTAAGGGTGAGGGTGTATCTGTCGGGATTGTTTAGTTTTTGATTCGGCGGGTTCATTACATTCGAAAAAACTTTGTTGTTAAGCTTCCATTCAAATAGTTGTAAGTCATAGTTTCCGTTGGGGTCGGTGGAACCTTCTCCCGTTACATTTAGTGAAAAGGGGATAGCGCCTGATATTTTTCCTGATCCTTGAATTTTGATTACGGCTGTGGGGGGGGAATTTACGGTTTCGTTTATTTTTCCTAGGGATCCGTTGAAGTGTCGAAAAAAATCGGAAGGCATATTGTGGTCTTCGTAATTGACAAATCTGGCGATGGATTCGTTTTTGATGATGCCTTCGATATCAATACATGGCTCGGTCCAATTATCGGCTTCTCTGTTTTTTTCTACTCGCGAAGCTTCTGTGGCGCTGAGTTCTGTCTTTTTCCAACAAATAAAATCTTCTGTTGTTTCAAAGCTTGTTCCGGAAAATAAAATCACTTCCACGGTTCCCGATCCGCTGGAAATGCCTCCTTCTTTGAGGGAATGTATTTCATAAGGAGAAGCGCTGTTTATAATATCGGAAGTTTCCTGGTCAGGTTTGATAACCAAAAAATCTCCTTCACGTACTCGAAAATCATAATTTATGTTTATCAACGAAGTTCCGTTGTGTTTTATCTCCAGGTATTTTAGGTTTATGGGGTTAGTATTGGCGGATTTTATGTAAAGTTCGATGAAATCCGGTCCTGTTTCGCTGTCGCGGTTTGGGGAAATTTCGGAAATCAGTAGTTCTATGTCTTCCGGATAGGTAGGCGCATCAAAATTTTCTTCGCCCTGTGTGTGCCGAAAATTCGAATCTTTGTTGTTTTTGTAAATGAGAGGAAAGAGAGAGTTTTTTTCTTTATGTGCATTCCATATTTCCGACCACTCTACTGCCAAAGAAGTTCCTGATTTAGCTTTTTCATAATTTATTTCTGCCTTAGTTTCATTGTTTTCGTTCAAAATTTGTATTGTTCCGTTATCGTTTGGGAGAGAGATGGGGGATTTGGTCCAGAAAAATCGGGCTGTTTCTTGCGGCAAAAAAATTAACCGGTTTTCGTCCAGGATAACGGTTGTTCCCAATCCGGATATTTCTTCCGAAATCACAGTTCCTGATTCGGTCAGCTCTACTTCTCGCCCTGCCAAATTTACGGCTCCTGAAGCAAGAATTAGATCATTTTTTGAGTCAAGGAATTTTATTGTCGAACTTGTGCCGTTAGATATCTGCCAATCAGAAATGTCTATCGCTTCATTTCCTTCGATTTCAAATTCAAACCATTCCTCCATATTCTCAATTTTATGCGGCTGTATTTCCGTGATCCGAACCGTTGCATCTCCGGATTTGAATTGAATGTCTTCTTCTTTCTCTTCTTGCTCGCTTATCTCCTCGCCCGCTTGTCCGCTATTCTCCCCTGGTGTTCCATGTTCGGTTGATAATTGCCAACTTTCAAGAAGAGAGGGATCGGCTCTGGCAGAAATCCGTTCCAAGCTTTTCCCGCTTTCGCATGAGGGATATGTGAATTGCTCGCCGAGTTCTATATCATCGTTTTCATCTCTAAGGGCGATTTCTTCTCCGGAATTTTTCAGGCTACTCCAAGATGAATCAAAAACCTGCCCGGAAAAGTTAGGAAAAATGGTTAAAAATTCTTCTTCTTTATCGACTATTATGGCTCTTACGTTTGGTAGCAGGGTATTTTCATCATCGGACTGATTAATTGAATGGTTTGTGCCTTGTTCAAGAAACTTCCATTTAGTCAGATCAACCGGTTCTTCCGAAACATTCCACACTTCGATCCATTCGGCATTTCCGGGTTCGCAGGCGCCGATTTCTGTGATGATGATTTTTGGAGATGCGAAAATAAGTTGAGGATAAAGAAAAAGCCACAGGCTAAATATTGTCCGTTTCATATTCATTTGTATTTTTACCAAAATTACTTATAAAATCTAGTAAATGCAAAATACGAAAAACTTTGGTTTTGATTTCCAAAAAAACCAAAAAATAAGCCAAATCGACCATCAAAAATTGGATAAAGAACTGGAGCATTTTTTCGGCATGCAAAGTTTCAGAACTTCCAGTCGTTTTGCAATTACAATGGAGGAATGATGATTGGATATTGGTTCGCTGCGGTGAATGTACTTTGAACAATTAGCCATTTAACCATTTAATTTATGCCTAACCCTCATCCTTCCATAAAAACAAAAACAGAAAGCTCGGAGTTTATAGACTTTCTGGGGGATAGAACAGTGGGTGCGTTCAAAAGCGCGTTTGATTTTTTATTTGAAAATATAGGGACAGTGTTGGGAGCTATTCTTACTTTCGGGGTATTGGGATTTATTTATTATAAACTGCATAAAAAACAGGCATACATACAAAAAATCTGGCTTTATACGCTTTTTTTCCTGACAAAACGCCAAATGACTATTCCGTTAGTCTATTCTTTGGCGAAGAAAGATAAAGTATTGGATGAAAATGAGCTTAACGAGCTTCTGGAAATACGGGCAAAATGCCGCCATGTTTCCCTTCGTAAAAGCCCTGCACAGAGGCTGAAGCTGGAGAAAAAGGTGTCACTTTTTCTTTTTGATTATTTTTCAACGATTGAAAAAGAGGGAAAACTTCGGAAAGGGTCGAGATTTGAACGGGTTGTCCGGGATTTGGAGTTTATTGATAAAAAATTGGTGGATTTACAGAAGTTTTATAATCTGGAGGTTGTAGGGTGGAATAAGATGGTAAATATTCCAATTTTGAAGTATGTTTTTCAGGTTTTTCGACTGCAGAGGTTTGAGAAATTTAAAGTATCAGAATGACCTGGAAAATAGAACTTAGTTGGTAGATGGTAGAACTTAGAAGAATACAGATTTTTTTTCTAAGTTCTAAGCTCTAAGTTCTACCATCTTTTCCGTGTATCAGGTATGTTCAGAATTTATTAGACATTTTTAGTACTTCAAACATGACCTGGAACCTCGATCCCATCGCTTTCTCCCTCTTTGGTCTCGATGTTCGATGGTACGGTTTGTCGTATGTTCTTGGATTTTTTCTTGTTTTGATTATCGGGCATAAAATCATTTTGCGAACGGGATTGAAAGTGTCTAAATCAGATTTTGAGAATCTTGTTTTCGGTTTGTTTTTTATTGGAATTGTAGGGGGGAGGTTGGGAGAGTTTTTGTTTTATGCGCCGCAAACTTTTTTGGAAGATCCTTTGGAGGTTTTCAAGATTTGGCACGGTGGGATGTCTATTCACGGGGGGATTTTGGCGGCCATTTTGTTTGGGGTTTGGTGGGCGAAAAAGCATAAGATTTCGTTTTATTGTCTGGCCGACAGTTTAGTTATTCCTCTGGCGATTGCTTTGGGGGTTGGCCGGATTGCGAATTTTATTAATGGAGAACTCGTTGGAATTCCGACAGATCAGAGCTGGGGGGTGATTTTTCCGCATGTGGACGATCTGTTTCGGCATCCGTCGCAGCTTTATGAAGCGGGGAAGAATTTTATTTTGGCGGGGTTGTTAATGTGGCTGTTGATTAAAGATTTTTGGAAAAAGCCGGGATTTTTATTTTCGGTTTTTCTTATAGGGTACGGGGTTTTGAGATTTATTATTGAGTTTTGTCGGGAGCCGGACGGGATGATTTGGGTTTTGTCGACGGGACAGGTTTTGTGTTTGGGGATGGTTGTTTTCGGCTTGACAATTCGAAAATTTTCATTTACATGAATCTAACTCAAAAGGTGCCGGATTCGATTCTCTTTAAATTTTGATTTGGAGAAGGATGAGATGAAAGCTCCGGAGAGGATTGTGTCTGGTTCTTTGGCAGTTCGTTAAAAACACATCAACTTTCAACAGAAAGGATGTTTATCATGAACAAGAAACAGTCTGTTGGTGCAGTTGGGGTTGTGGTTGGCATAGTGGGATTGGTGACTGCCTATCTTGCTTATGCTTTTCCGGTGGAGAGTGGGCAGTCTCTTCCTTCTAAGGTTCTCTACACAATGGTGGTGATTCCGGGACTCTGTTTGTTCTATGGCCTCTTGCAGTTTCGGAGAAGCAAGGCGGTTCTCCTCTGGGGGCTTGCGTTGGCAATAATGTGTTTTTCGGGAGGGGCGTTTGTTTTGGGAGTTGATCCGTTGATTGTCTCGAAAACTTTTACCGAGTTCTGTGTGTTTATCATTTGGACCTGGGCTCTTTTTCCTCTGTGGAAAGGGGCGGAAGTTTGGCCATTCGCAAAGGATGAAAACCGGAAAGTTTTCATTTGGACAACGACTCCGGTTCTCCTGATCGTTGGGACAGTCCTGTTTTTCTTGGGGACGGAGGGAATTGATTCCGTGGTGGAGTATGTTTCTTCATCTTCCCACTGGGTACAGGAGGCGATATTGTGCGGCGTTGTGTTGCTGATTTCCTTGTGGATGCTCATCACCAAGTCCATTCTGTTTCTTCGCGTATTGAAGAGCAAAAATGCCGGCTTGGATAAACCGGTTACGGATGAGGTCGAGTAGATGATGAGGCTCCCCGAGGAGCTGGATGCTCCGGTTGGGTAGCTCAGAAGACAGTCAAATCAGGTGCAATTTTCAGATTTCCCCTTCCCGGCGCGGTTGTGCTGGGGGGGAGTTTTTTTAATGTAGGGAGAGAATCTATGTGTTCGTCTTTTATGTAAATACATCCTCACAATAAATCACGCTTTAGTTCAACCTAAAAAATTTGACACAAATGTATTGTGCGAATACAATACTTTGATAATTAAATTTAATTGATCTTTTACAGGCCGGAATAAGTGGAGAGGATAGAGTAAATGAAATTACTTCCGCTTGGAAAAATAATATATCATTTACTCTCATCTCTCTGCTTTGCGATGTCGCTTATGAAGCCTAAACCACTTAAATAAGCGCACCGTAAAACATTGAGAAAAACGGTTGATTTTGTAAAGACAATTCTTGAATTAACTTTTCCAAAAACTGCCTTTTCTCTACCAACCGTTTTACGGTCTTCCAAAAAATCTGTTCGTATCCTACATCAAATTAGCAAGTAAGTCAAATTACTTCTAAATCCACAGTAAGATACATCAAGAACACCGTAGGTAATACGGATTATTACCAAAGCAAGGCGAGAGTACTTATCGAGGTGGGTTTGCCTCAGAAACCGGTTCAGGATTGTTCTACTTCATAAATGAAGTTCTCGAATAACTCCGGCCGGTTTCGCTATGGGGATAGAACTTAGAAGAATACAGATTCTTTTTCTATGCTCTAAGCTCTAAGTTCTACCATCTTTTCCGCGTAGCGGATATGTTCTTGTTGAAATTCCTATAGATATCACAGGTTCGTTATCTTTTCTGGACTCTCCACTGGCTCCTCTTTGCCAAAAAACTTTGTTGTTAGTTTTACTCTCGCTTTCCCCATTCTATTCTTCGGTACATGAAATTGGGCTGATTTTCCGTTTACTTCGAATTTCTTTTGGAACGGGACGGTTTGCCCTTGGATGACTAGAAGCTCTGCCCATTCTATGTTTTTTGGGTTTGGAAAGATCATGTCAATGGAAATGGTGTTTCGGTAGTTTGTGATTTTGGAAATCTCGGGAGTGCTTCCTTTCAAGAGTTTTTCGCGGTCATACAGGATCGGGATGGTTTTTTCGGAAAAATTACCGTGTTCATCCCAGGCGCGGGCCATGATATGGTGGCGTCCCAGGTTGCCTTTTGCGACAAAAGTTTGTTGGAATGGTTCAAGCAGTACTTCTCCCAGGTTTTTTTCATCGACCCAAAATTCCGCTTTTTTTACCCGGGATTCGTAGTCTTTTATGTCCGCTAATATATGGACCATTGAGTTTACGGGGACGTGTTGGTTTCCTTTTGGGCCGAGGAAATTTATTTCCGGTCCTTCATAATCGCCGCCTATTATTACTTCGATTTCGTGTTCTCCCATGTTGTAAAGCCAATCGATAGCTACGGCTCGTAAGGTATGGGTGGTTCCGATTTTAGCTTGTGAAGGGAGGGCAAATCGGCCTTTCCATGGATAATGTTCACTGTCAGTAATGAGAATATCATCAAAGTAAAATTCAACCCCTTTCATTTCTGATTTTGCAGAAACGGAAACGTTAATTTCTATTTCTCCTGGAGACAGTGTGCCTCCGTCTTTGGGGCTTATAATTTTTATGAGCGGTATATTTCTTTGTTTTAAGGCATTCGGGATTTTATCGAGTAGTGTTCTTCGTCTTCGGTAAAAAGGGGAAAAGCTTAACCGGTTTTCGTTTTTCAGTTCTTCTTTTTCTGTCTCATTGCCTTCTTCATCTTCGTCTTCCTCTTCATCCATAATTTCTCCCAGAGACGACATAAATTCGGGATGGGTGGTGATCCATTCTTCTACCGGTTCTCGCCAGTGGGGCAGGTCGGAGCGTATGGATTTTAGATCCAGGACGGTTTGTTCTATTCGCGCAAAACGCGGGGTAAACCGTGTCGGAGGTTGGCCGGTAAAACTGTCGATTTCTTCCGTTTTTATCGATTCGTCTAGTTTAGAGGGAACGGCAAAGGGGGCAAATACTTCTTCCTGCACTACGGAAAGAGGGGTAAGTTCTGTGGCCAGGTGTCCGGAAAATTTGTTTACTTTTCGGGTTTCCAGTTCTATTTCTACGTACGGTTTTTTTGGATCGGCTCCTTTCTCGACCAGATTTTTATGGGCATCAAGCATGAACCTTTTCCAGATTGGGGCGGCTACGGCCAGACCTGTGGCCCCTGGCTTCATTGGTTCTCCGCGGTTATTTCCGACCCATACGCCGGTTACCAGATGAGGGGTGAATCCGATCGTCCAGGAGTCTCCGGGAACGGTGATGGTTTTTGGATTTTCTTCTTCGTCTTCTTCCTCTTCTTCATTAAAATCCGGATTTTCCACTTTGCGGTTGGAGGTTCCGGTTTTTGATCCGTTATCGAATTTTCCGAGTTGTAGCAGTTTATTCCATTCAAATTCTTCTGTAACCGGGCGGGTGGTTTCATCAGTAAGGATGTTTCGTACCAAGGCGGCAACTTCCGGTTGGATGGCTTCCTTTTTCGTTTTTGAGGCATCGAATTTTTCCAATACTTTTCCGTTTGCGTCCTGTACTTCCAGGATGGCTGTGGGGTCGAAGTAACTTCCGTTATTTACAAACACCTGAAAGGCCGAGATATGGGAAAGTGGTTCGACTTCCGCCACTCCTACGCCCAATGCTACTCCATGTCGATCGGCATCTCCTTCAAATTTGATTCCTACTTTTTCTGCCAGGTCCAGGATGCTTTGGGGAGTGGCGAGAAAGGCCATCTTTACGGCCGGGATGTTCAGGCTGTGGTTTAGAGCGATTCTGGCTGAAACGGGGCCTATAAAATTCCCGTCAAAGTTTTGCGGCTGGTAATTGCCCCCGAAATCCGTTTCCACGTCGAAAACCGCTGTGGCGGGGGAGTATCCTTTTTCAAAAGACGCTGCGTACACGAACGGCTTAAAACTTGATCCCGGTTGTCTTCGGGCGGTGAGTATGTTTACCTGTCCGTCGTTTTCCGTATCAAAATAATCTTTGCCGCCCACAAAGGCGAGTAGTTCTCCGGATTCCGGGTTTATGGCAGCTAAAGCTGCGTTTTTAGCTTCGTGCGTATCGAGATAGTGCTCGGTTTTTTCAGAAATAGTTTCTTCGGCGATATTTTGCAAATCAGGATTTAAGGTGGTGTAGATTCTGAGTCCTCCGTACCGGAGGAATTCTTTGCCGTATTTTTCTTCCATTTTTTCCCTTACGTAAAATACGAAATGTGGGGCCTTGATGTCGGTTTTGTATTTTCTGAATTCCACTTCTTTGCTTTCTGCCCAGGCGGTTTTGAACTGCTCGAAGGTAATCATCTCCAGGTCAAGCATCCGTTTAAGCACCAGGTCTTTACGGCCTTTCTTGTAAACTCTTTCCCCTGTTTCCGAATTTTCTTCATAAAATCCGGTGAGAAGTTTTTTATTGGCTCCATAGGGGGAAAATCTGGTCGGAGCTACTGGTAGGCAAGCGAGGATTGCAGATTCGGCGAGGGTGAGCTCTCTGGCGGATTTTCCGAAAAAGGTTTTTGCGGCGGCTTCTACTCCGTGGGCATTGTGTCCGTAGGGAATTTTATTCAGGTACATTTCCAGGATTTCGTCTTTTGTGTAGTACCATTCGACTTTCATGGAGAGAAGGAGTTCTTTGAATTTTCGTGTGATGGTTTTTTCCCGGGAAAGAAAAGAGTTTTTTACCAGTTGTTGGGTAATAGTGGATCCTCCACGGCTTGTGCCGATTCCGAAAAAACGGTTCAGGACAGCTTTTGTAAGACCGCCTACATCGAATCCGAAGTGATCGTAAAATTGATCGTCTTCAATCGCGATAGTGGCTTTTTTCATCCATTCTGGGATTTCTGTAAGCGGTAAATATTCCCGGTTTTCGTCTCCGTGGATGACGTAGAGGACGTGATCGTTAGGATTTTCTTCGGGATCAAGAGCTCCTCGATCGTAGATGACGGTGGATTCGGAAAATTGCAGTTGGGAGGCGTTTTCAACCGAAGGAAGAAAATATGCTCCGTAGGCAAATAGTCCGACAAAGGCAAGAATAAAAAGCCCAAGAAGCCATTTCCACCACTTGGATTTTTTCCTTGGGGCAGTAGGCTTTTTATGCATAAAAAACGATCGTACTTTTCGCCAAAAGGGAGTGTATTGGCGGATTCTTCTTCTTCGAAGGAGCATGGGAAAAGAAATTCAAAAATCAAAATTCAAAGTGCAAAATCACAATTATAAAATACAAAAATAACAAAAAACTGCAAGATTCTCTTGTAAAACTTCTCACAGCATACTAAATATTTAATTCTAATTTCTCACCTCCTTCTTGTTACTCTCCGAAAACACCTCTTCCGTTTCCGGATTATGGATTATAGCCCAAAAGACATCTCCAAGTTTGATTTCGGTTTTTTCCCGAATGAGGAGATCTTCCCTTTTTCCGGTCCATTGGACATGGGCGGCGTTGTTTTTTTTATTTGAACCGGGGCGGGGGGTGAAGGTTGGACAGCCGCTTTGGGAGTTTGATGCGGGGATTTCGGGGCAGAGGTCGGCGGAATCAGGGAGTCCGTCGTTGTCGGTATCGGATGTTGTTTGGGCAAATCCGAATGAAATAATGGATAATGAAAGAATGAAAGCAATGAAGAAAATGAAAATAATGAAAAGAGGAAATATGTTTTTTTTCTTGATTCTTGATTCTTGATTCATAATTCTTGGGGTGAAACAGTGTAATTCTATTCTTTTAAGATTTATTTTCCAAGTATGGGGCATCAAAAAACGAAAATGATTACCTTCTTTCTCGACCAAGGCGAATTTCTCGGCGGCGCCGAGCGTTTCCTTATTGATTTTTTGAAAAGTCTGGATGAGGCGGATAAGAAAAGAATTAATCCGGTTGTTGTGGGGGGAAAAGATAAAAAATATCGTGAATTGTTATTGGGCATATCGTTTGAAGATTTTGATTATCCTTCGGTTAGGGGGAATGTTTTTCAGAAATTTATGGCTGTGTTTCGGCTTATTTCTGCGGCGTGGAAGTTGAAGAAGTTGGCGGAGAAGAATGAAGTTAGATGTTTTTTTTCAAACTCCCCTCGGACGCACTTTGTTATGTTTCTGGCAAAAACTATCTTTCGGATTCCCGGGAAGTGGATATGTATGTTCCATGATCTTACCGTGCCGGATTTTTTATTAAGGCAAATTGCTTTGCGGGCGGATGTTTTGGTGGCCAATGGTATTCCGATGCAAAAAAAACTTAAGGCTTGTATATCTCAAGTATGCTGTAAAAAGATTGAAATTATATCAAATGGGATAGATTCTTATATCGCACCGAAAGCAAGTATTCCGAAAGAAATTAAGAATATTTTGGTTTTGGGACGACTTGATCCGAGAAAAGGGCAGATGTTTGCTTTGGAGGCGGCTGATTTGTTAAAAGAGCGATATCCTGACGTTAAATTTACTTTTGTCGGGAGTTCGGTGGTTTCTGATTTACGGACGGTGGAGTATGAGAAGAAGCTTTTGGATTTTGTGAAAACCAGGGAGTTATCGAATGTTGAGTTTGTGCCGGAAGTGGAAAATCCTTTTGAAGTTATTAATGAATCAGCCTTGGTGCTGTTTCTTCCCACAGAGCCGGAGACTTTCGGGCGGGTGGTGATTGAGGCTTTGGCTTTGGGGAAGCTGGTGTTGGCTTTTGATGAGGTGGGACCGAGGGAGATACTGAAGGAATATGAAGAATTTTTGGGGAAATGTGAAAGTCACTCGCTCACGAAACGTGAAAGTCACCCGCCCACGGGTGATTTAAGAGTGAAATGTCGGAATTCAAAAATTCTTGCTAAACAAATTGAATATTTTTTGGAAAATCCTTCTTTGATTTCTTTTTATACGAAAAGGGGGAGGGCGTTTGTGGAGGGGAGGTATTCTTTGGAGAGGACTAAGAAGGGGTTGGTGGGGGTTATCAGTGATTAATGAAAAATCAGATTGTTTTTCTGTGGGGGCGAACCGTGAAAATAATAATTAAACAAAACAAAATTTGACCTCTTTACCCCCCCTAACCCCCTTAACAGAGGGGAATTGTAATTTTACACACATCTCAACAACTGAAGGGGAGGTTTCCCAACCTCGCCGTATAGCAGAAGCAACGTTTGTATTCGGCGAAGATATGAATCATCGCCTTCAAATTATGTTTTATATTTGGCTTTGTTTGAACGTGTGTAAAATTACGGGGAATTAGTTGACGAATTCGTAAATATCTGATGATAAGATGCAGATCTTTCACTTTCTCCAATTTGTAAGAGTCTTCGCCATTGGTTAGATATGGCGAACGTAGGAGCATATTGATAATTATCCACAAAGTCCACCCACTCGAAAGGGGTACGAAACATGAAGGCAAAGTTCCATTTTGATGTGATGTGTTGAGAAGTAAACTGATAAAAATATA
>CAYVJW010000002.1:0-43803 GCA_964451885.1 uncultured Candidatus Peribacteria bacterium
AGTCCGGTTCTTAGAAGGCTGGAGCTCAGCAATGGGCTCTGGCTATTCGGCCTCAATTTCTAAATTTTCAAACATATCTTTTTGAAAATTAGAAATTATTTCTTATCTCGGCCAATCATTCAGTACATCCATGACCAATTGCAAAGACAAACCAAGCTCCTCAGCAACTTTTGTCGCAAGACTTTCCGAAGATATTGTATTTTCCTGAAGTTGTTTTCGTCGAGCTTCTACAGCAGCTTGAATTGATTCTACTGTTTCAAGAATCAAATGCGGATATTTTTCTTGCAGGGACGGAGAAATGGAATAAGGAGGTTGTACATTTCCTTCCGGAACTGGCTGAGGATTTAAACCCTCTGGCCTTTTGCTGACATCAATAAAATCTATCATTATTAAAAAATGATTAATAAATACGCAAGCGAATGTAGATAGCTTGTAAGTATTGTCAAACTTTTTTTGTAATTTTTAGAATTACCTCCTCCTTGTCAACTTCTATTTTATCCCCTGAAACATGCTCGTCACGCTTTATTTCCAAAGCCAAAACCTCCTCTGAAATCATTTTTTCAAAATGCTCGAAAGCTGATTTTATAACTTCTGAATCTGTAGAGTAGGCAACTTTAATCCGGTCAGAAACATCAAAGCCTTTTTCTTTTCGTGTTTCTTGAATTGTTCTGATGAGTTCGCGTGCGTAGCCTTCCATGCGTAATTCTGCCGAAATTTCCGTATCGAGAAGCACGACTGTGTGTCGCGTCGCTTCGGCTTCAATACCTTCTCTACAACAAAAACCAAACTCGTATTCGTTAGGGGCCAACGTTTCTCCGGAGATTTCAATTTGTCCGTTTTTAAGTTCCTGGAAATTCCCCCCCTTACCTTCGCGAATTAATTCCTGCACCTTCTTTCCCAATCGAGGTCCCACCTTTTTGGCATCTACTTTTACAGTCTTTTGGGCAATTCCTTTCAGATTTTTCAGGATTTCGACTTCTTTTACGTTCGCCTCTTCTTGGATAACTTCCATCTGAAGGCGAGACGGCGCCGTCTCGCCTTCAGGAGTTGATATGGCAAATCGTAGTTTTTGCAATGGCTGTCTCAATTTAATTTTCTTTCTCGCCCTTACTGCTGCCGCCAACCGTACAATTTCCCGCACAACAGCTACCTGTTGCTCAGCTTTTTCATCAATCCATTTTTCAACCGCAAAAGGAAACACAGTTAAATGTACTGATTCGTCATTCGTAGACCCTGAGCTTGCCGAATGGGTCGAAAGATCTCGGAAGAGTTTTTCCGAAAAAAACGGACAAACGGGAGCCAGTATTTTTGACAGGGCAAGAAGAGCACAATGCAGAGTTTCATAAGCTGCATGTTTATCTTCCGAAAACTCACCTGGTTTTCCTTCCCAAAACCGCCTTCTCGATCGTCGCAAATACCAGTTATTCAAATTATCTACGAATTTTGGAATCCTCCGAAGGGCTGTCTCGATTTCGTACTCGTCAAAATGTTTTCGAAAAGTCTTTATCGTGGTTTGTAGCTCAGATAAAATCCATTTATCAAGGTCATTTTTTGGCTTTGGTGCCGCAAATACGACTTTATGGTCGCCGGTCTTCACTTTTGGGGAGCGAAGATAGTCTTCTGCTTTGGCTTCGTTCGGGTTTAATTCTAAAGCCTGAATCGGTCCTCCGTGAGAAATCGCCACAATGGTTTTTCCCCTATGTTTTTCTTTCATATCAGTTAAAAAATCCTGCATCCGACCTTGCGTGCTTTCCAGACTTTCGGTAGTAAGGTTGGCCAGCCGCTCTGGCTTCGGAAGGACCTCCTTTCCTTCCAAGTCGCCAAAGCCTATTTCCCTGATTCGCTCGTCAATTATTATTTCCCCTTTGAAATTCGTTTCTTTTTTGAGTATTGCAGACGTTTCTTTGGCTCGAATGAAAGGAGAAGTAATGAGTACGTCAAAATCAGGGAGGGTTTGGGCGGCTTCTTTTGCTTCTTCTTTCCCTTTTTTCGTCAAATGATGGTCATTTGCCACTCTTCCAGAATAAATCCGAGCAACGTTATGATCGGCTTCTCCGTGGCGGACGAAAATAAACTTAGTCGGCTGCCACTGGTCAATGTTGGCATAAGTGGAAAAGAAATTATAGGCATTTTGGATGGGCAGTATTACGGACTTGAGAACGTCCTCAACTCCTTGTTCGGCAAAATTAAAGTTTTCCCCCTTCATTATTGAAGACCCCATCAAATAAAACCGCATCGCATCTGCTCCATATTTATCAAAAACCAAAGTCGGATCGGGATAATTTTTCTTGGATTTAGACATCTTCGTCCCGTCTTCAGCCATAATCGTTCCGGTACAGATGGCATTTTTAAAAGAAGGCTTGTTCATCAGCGCCGTGGACAAAACATGCAGCGTATAAAACCAGCCTCGTGTCTGGGCAATGTATTCGGCGATAAAATCTCCAGGAAAAGTTGCTTCAAATCGTTCTTTGTTTTCAAAGGGGAAATGTTTCTGTGCGTACGGCATGGCCCCGCTCTCAACCCAACAATCGAGGACCTCCGGAGTACGGATCATTATTCCTTTACATTTTTTACATGACCATGTCAATTCATCAACAAAATGCTTATGCAAATCCTTCACTTTTTTTCCAGATAAATTTTCCAGTTCTGCAATCGATTCGACTACTTGCTGATGTTCGCATTTATCACATTTCCAGATTGGAATCGGAGATCCCCAAAAACGGTTTCTCGATATGTTCCAATCGGGAGCTGTTTCAATTCCCTTTCCAAAACGACCGTGTTTTAAGTGACGAGGAACCCAATTAATTTCTTCATTATTTTTGATCATATCGTCTTTGATCTTGTGAACGGCCAAAAAGTAAGCCAATTGAGGCTTGTAAATTAATGGGGTGTCGCAGCGCCAACAGTGTGGATAGGAATGAGAATGTTGTTGCCGTTCAAAAAGATTTCCTTGTTCTTCCAAAAAGAGATTGATCTGTTTATTCGTATCCTGATGGATAACCGACATTCCCACAAAATCTGCCACCACTTCCTCAAAAACTCCATGGTCATCAACTGTTTCCAGATCTATTATTGGCAGATTGTTTTCTTTGGCATAGTTAAAATCATCTTCCCCGAAAGGGGCCAGATGAACGATTCCTGTCCCGTCTACATCCGAAACAAAATCAGCTCCTACTACTCGAAAAAGGCCGTCTTTTCGCTTGTCTTCGAAGTAGGGGAAGAGTGGTTCATATTGAATGTCTACTAAATCTTTCCCCTTAATTTTTTCTATTATGTCTGCCTCTTCACCAAAAAATTTTTTCACTAAATTTTCCGTAACAATAAATTGAGCGTTTTTATGTTCTACTTTTACATAGTACAATTCCGGATTCACACAGAGCGCAAAATTAGAAGGCAGTGTCCATGGGGTTGTGGTCCAAGCAAGAATGTATGTATTTTCTTTATCTCTTATCTTAAATTTTACCGTTGCTGACTGGTCATGCCGAATCTTATACGAGTTATCCATCGCGATCTCAAAAGTCGACAAAGGCGTGGCGCATCGTGAGCAATAAAGGGAAATACGCCGTCCCTCATAAATCAAATCTTTTTTATGTAATTCCGAAAACAGCCACATTACACTTTCCATATAATCCAAATCCATTGTCTTATAATCGTTTTCGAAATCCACCCATCGGCCGAGACGCTCAACCACCTTTTCCCACTCCGCCACATACATATCGACCTTGCTTCGGCAGGCTTCGTTAAACTTTGCAATGCCGATTTTTTCTTCAATATCCTTCTTTGATTTCGTCTCAAACGCCTTTTCAACTATATTTTCAACAGGTAATCCGTGGCAATCCCATCCGAAACGCCGTTCAACCCGGTAGCCTTTCATGGTCCAATACCGGGGGACAACGTCTTTAATTGTCGAAGCCAGTAAATGCCCGTAGTGAGGGAGTCCCGTAGCAAACGGCGGCCCGTCGTAAAACACATACTCGTGTTTCGGATTCCGTGTTTCTATAGAACGCTCAAAGATTTTTTCCTTTTTCCAGAATTTCAGAATTTCTTCTTCGTTTTGGGAGATGGATGCATTGGAATCGATGGGAGGAAAATGTTGCATGAAATAATTACTTGACTTAAGATGATTTACGAATAATTTGGACGAAAAGTGACCTGAAAGCCTTGAGCTTGAGCTTGAGCTTGAGCTTGAGTTGGCATTGTTGCTCAAGACAGGTCATTTTTTGTTGTTTTCAGATTTTGAAAGCTTTTTTTGGCAGATAACTTAATAAGAGAAACGAATTTTCGATGCATCTTACTTAATTTTAGCTCCCTAAATGATTAGCGCTCAATCCCAATTTCTCCCGCACTTCCATCAACTTTTCATTTGCAATTTCAGAAGCCTTGAGTGCCCCGTTCCACAGAACCTCCTCTACAAATCTCGAATCTTTTACAAGTTTTTCACGCCTTTCCCTTGCTTCCGAAAAACAACCCCACACTAGCTCAAAAAGCTGCTTTTTGGCATCTCCGTATCCGATTTCGCCGTTTTTATATTGATTACTGAGTGTTTCAATATTCGGGTTATTAAAGAGCGAGTGTAATTGAAAAACCAAACAATTATTCGGATTCAAAGGCTCTCCAAGCTCTTTTGAATCTGTTTTTATAGACATGATTTTTTTCTTCATCACACTCTCTTTGGCAAAAATATCAATAGTATTTCCATAGCTTTTAGACATCTTTTGTCCGTCTAGACCAGGGATAGTCTGTACTTCTTCAGACATTCTTGGTTCGGGTACTACAAACGTTTCCCCAAATTCATGATTAAATTTCTGGGAAATGTCGCGCGCCATTTCCACATGCTGTTTCTGGTCTTTTCCCACAGGGATTACTTCCGCCCCGTAGAGCAGAATATCTGCGGCCATTAGAACCGGATAAGTAAAAAGTCCGGCATTAGCCTCCAGTCCTTTGGCTATTTTATCCTTATAAGAATGAGCTCTTTCCAAAAGTCCCATGGGAGTAAAGCAAAGCAGATACCACATGAGCTCTGTATGAGCCGGAACATCGGACTGTCGATAAAAAATAGATTTTTCCGGGTCGATACCCAACGCCAGCCAATCCAAAACGGCATTTCTCTGGTTTTCCGTGAACAATTTCGGATCACGTTTTGAGGTAAACGAATGAAGATCGGCAATAAAATAAAAACATTCGTTAGATCCTTCATTTTGAAGCGCTATTGAGGGCTTCATCATCCCAAAATAATTCCCGATATGGGGATTCCCGCTTGCCTGCATGCCGGTAAGGATTCTCATGATTTAAGGAAGAAATTAACAACAAGTAGTTAAGCATTTTTCTATTGAAAATCAATAGAAAGTATGATAAAATGACACGATATGGAAAAAATATTATTCGAAATCATTGAGTATGTTGCCCTAGGGATAGGTATTGTCGGGATCATTGTGATATTGATCGGGGCATTACATGGCCTTTGGGTCTATGTCACCAGGTCATCCCATTATTTTTCCCGGATCAGAATTATTCTGGGAAAACACCTGATTCTCGGCCTTGATTTTCTGGTGGGAAAAGATGTGATTGACACCCTGTTGCTCCATCCGGGAAAAGATTTTTATCAACATCTGTTGTCTTTAATCACGATAGTGGCAATTCGTATCATTTTGAGTTACGTGGTACTGAAAGAACTCGATGAACTGGAAAAGAGATGCACGAGAAAAGTGAAGCACTAAACAGATTTTATATTTCCGTCTTTGCCGCTTCCCGATACTTCCTCAATAACGACGTCATTTTTCTTTTTGGGGCTTTGGCTTTTTTTAAACGATCTTTTATTTCTTCATCAGAAAGTTTCACATTCAAAATCCGATTCGGAACATCAATCTCAATAATATCTCCCTCCTGAAGGGCGGCAATTGCTCCGCTACTGTAAGCTTCCGGTTGAACATGTCCGATACAAAGTCCTGCTGTTCCTCCGGAAAACCGTCCGTCAGTTATCAACGCTACTCGTTTGAACCCAGCCCCTTTTATGGCTGCAGTAGGAGTCAGCATTTCCGGCATTCCCGGTGCGCCTGCCGGGCCGAGATAACGAAGTACCACCACATCCTCTTCTTCAATTTTTCCCGCTTCTATAGCATTCAGCAGATTTTGCTCATCTTCAAATATTTTAGCCGGCCCTGTGTGTGTCAGCATTTCATTCGGAACGGCCGTTTGTTTTATTATAGAAGAATTAGCTATATTGCCCTTCAAACAAGCCACTCCTCCCTCTTTATAAAAGGGATTATTAAGCGGCCGAATTACTTTATCGTCCAAGACTTTAGCTGACTCGGCAATTTCTTTAATAGTACTACTGTTTATAGTTATTTCATCATTCAAAACATCAGCAAATCCATGCATAACTGCTGGTATACCTCCGGCTTTATCTAAATCCTCCATGACATGAGGGCCTGCCGGACGTATATGGCAAACATTTGGCGTATTCCGGGAAATCCGGTCAAAATCATCTTCCGATGATTCAATACCCAGTTCTTTTGCGATAGCGATTAAATGTAGGACAACATTGGTCGACCCCCCAATGGCATTATCAATGAGAATCGCGTTTTCAAAAGCCTTTGGGGTCATTATTCGAGAAGGGGTAAACTTATCTCCCGCTTTCACCAGCTCGACAATTCTTTTCCCGGATTCATAAGCCTGTTGCTTTTTATTCGGATCAACCGCTAATGTAGTAGCACATCCTGTTACGCTCATCCCCAAAACCTCTGTCATGCAGGCCATGGAATTCGCCGTAAAAAGCCCCGCACAAGACCCGGCAGTCGGGCAAGCCGCACACTCTACCTCAAGCCCTTCTTTTTCAGTAATATTGCCGGCCTTAATGCCTCCAACCGCTTCAAAACCCGTGATAAGATCGATCGTTTTTTCATGTAAATGACCGGCTTTCATCGGACCTCCCGTAAGAATTATAGCCGGCAAATCAAGCCGCCCGGCAGCCATTAGCATTCCCGGCGTAATCTTATCACAATTCGTCACCCCCACCCATCCGTCAAAAGAATGAGAAAGCATCATGATTTCCACATTATCGGCGATATGCTCTCGGCTCGGCAAGCTCAGCCGCATTTCCGCATACATCGCAATCCCGTCGCATACTCCCGGAACGCCCCAGACAAAAGGCACCCCTCCTGCTTCCCGGATACCGCGCATGACTTCTTTTGCCAGATCGTTAAGGTGAATGTGTCCGGGGACAACATTGTTGTAAGAATTGGCGACCCCGATAAACGGCTTTTTAAAATCAGCATCTTTTAGTCCAGAAGCTCTGAGAAGGGAACGATGGGGCAGTGTTTCTGTGCGGTTTTTAAGGATGGAAGATCTTAAAGGCATTTTTAAATAATTAGCATGATTTATAGTGTAAAAATGCTCCCCTGTAAAATCAACTTGACAGGGAATAAAAAATGTGTATAAATGATAACGAGAATATAATTTAATAATCAAGAAGAAATGTTACAACTCGAAGAAAATACAACTCAAGCAGAAGGCCTTACCGCATTTATTGCCAAAAAAAAGACAACAGGAGTTGGTCTTCCGGATTCTGGAGGATTTGAAGTGATCAGCTTTAACGATTCAGAAGATCCGGAGCAGGAGGCTGAGGAGTTAGGACAACTTTCCGGACTTGTAGCGGCTATTGCGGCGGCAAAAGAAAGAAATACATGGATATTAACGATCGAAGAGCAAGAGAGGTTGGAATACCTTGAAGAAATGCTTGAAAAAAGAGAATTGGAGGCTTTGGGAATTTTAAAAAATTTAATAGCCTTACGAGATGAAACCTCTAATAATCTTTCTTCGGCAAGAAGCGCTGAAATAAGAAATGAATCTACTAGTCTCATACAGAAAATAGAAGTTATGACAACCGTAGCAGAAATAGAAGCCAATGCGATTCAAGCGGTTATACAAGCTATAAAGGAAAGAGAAAAAGCAAAAGCCCGGGTTGCAGAACAAACTTTCGTCCAGGTTCAAGAATTGATCCAAAGAATTTCCTCAAGCTTAATAAATGACGAGCGAGAAGTGAGAGAAGAAGTAGATGGACTTGCGTTAGAATTGGCGGCGGCGTAGAAAATAATTGATAATTGTTAATTGTCATTGTACCCTGAGCTTGCCGAATGGGATAATTGATAATTGATTCTGATGCGTTCCCTTTTTACTTCTGAATCCGTCACAGAAGGCCACCCCGACAAGGTAGCCGATCAAATTTCCGACAGCGTTCTGGATGCTATTTTAAAAGAAGATATTCATGGCCGGGTAGCCTGCGAAGTTTTGGTAAAAACAGGCTTAGTGGTTATTGCCGGGGAAATCACCACCAAGTGCTATGTAGATATTCCAAAAGTAGCCCGGGCAAAAATTTGTGAGATTGGCTATGACTCGGACGAACTAGGATTCGACGGAAAAGCCTGTGCAGTTCTTACTACTATCGACGAGCAATCTCCGGATATTGCTCAAGGAGTGGATGAAAACAAAGGACACAAACAAGGGGCCGGCGACCAAGGAATGATGTTTGGGTATGCGTCCAATGAAACACCTGAACTCATGCCAATTTCTATCACAATGGCTCATAGCCTCGCAAAGCGTTTAGCGGAGGTAAGAAAAAAAAGCATTATTCCTTATCTCCGACCGGACGGGAAAACACAGGCCACTTTTGAATATGAAAACGGCAAGCCGATGAGAGCTCATACTTTGTTAATTTCGGCCCAACATGCTCCGGAAGCGGCACGGCCTCAAATTCAAAAAGATATTACGGAACATGTATTAAAGCCGGTCTTGGGCAAGTGGATGGATAAAAATACCATTATTCACATAAATCCAACAGGAAGATTTGTGATCGGTGGGCCCAAAGGAGATAGCGGACTTACCGGAAGAAAAACTATAGTTGATACATACGGAGGTATGGCCAGGAACGGAGGGGGGTGTTTTTCTGGAAAAGATCCGTCAAAAGTCGATCGTTCAGGCGCTTATATTGCCCGGCATATTGCAAAAAATTTGGTTGCAAACGAATACAGCACTAAATGCGAAGTGCAGATATCCTATGCTATCGGGATAGCCGAGCCGGTTTCGATTTTTGTGGAAACATTTGGGACAGGTACGAAAAGCACGAAAGAGCTAGAGAAAATTATTCAAAAAAATTTTCCACTTACTCCAAAAGAGATTATTGAATATTTGGAACTCCTTCGCCCTATTTATAGTCCATTGGCAGCATACGGTCATTTTGGGAGGTCGGAGTTGGGTTTGCCTTGGGAAAGGGTTGTAAAGATTTGACAAATCCTTTATCAGAACTACAATAATCAAGCTCTGTTTTAACTTCTTAAACATAATTAAAAATAAAAGGTCCATTTCGAGGCAGTCGAAGAAGAGGGTATTTTCAACCTTCCAAAAAGCTTCATCGCACAAATCATCAAATTAGGGCAATTAAAGTAAGGCTGGTTGATGAAAAAGGAGGGTTGATTGGAATTGTCAGCATTGAGGAGGCGCTTAGTATTGCGAAAGAGAAGGAAGTGGATTTAGTAGAAATTTCTCCCAAAGCAGATCCTCCCGTATGCAAAGTGATTGACTACGGAAAAATGATTTACGCTCAGAAGAAAAGGGAACAGAAAGCCAAAAAATTAAACAAAGCAAGTGAAGTAAAAGGGGTGCGACTAACTTTTCGGATCGGACCGGGAGATTTGGAGCGCCAACAAAAAACAGCAAAGGACTTTCTTGAAAAAGGGCATCCAATCCGAATTCAGTTAATTATGAAAGGGAGGGAAAAGACACATAAAGACCTGGCATATGATAAATTAAATAAATTCATTAATTCTCTAAAAGAAGTAGGCACACTTGATCAACCACCAAGAGGGGCTGGCCATCAAATCATTGCCATGATGAGACCGGGGCAGGGGGAGAAGTAACAACATATAGTAGCAAGGAAAAATACATTAATACTAAAATACTTAATACGAATAATTAGATGAAGCAAAAGACTCATTCCGGCGCCAAAAAACGAACCAAGATTACAGGAACCGGAAAAGTGATGTTTCAGAAGGCTTGTAAAAATCATCTTCTCAGTTCGAAATCGAAGCGGCAGAAAAAATCGTGCCGATTAGGAGCTCCTGCTCCAGAAGGCTTAAAAAAAACACTCTCAAGACTTCTTAAAATATAGAACTGAGTTTGTAGATGGTAGAACTTAGAAGAATACAGAATCTTTTCTAAGTTCTAAGCTCTAAGTTCTAAGCTCTAATCCCCATTATCATGACACGAGTTACAGGCGGATCTGCGGCCCACATGCGGCATAAAAAAGTCCGAAAAGCCACCAAAGGTTATCGAGGAAAAAGGCATTCAACTTTTCGGCTTGGAATGCAAGCGATGCTGAAAGCAGGGATTAATGCTTATGTCGGAAGAAAACAGAAAAAAAGAGATTTCCGTCGGTTGTGGATAGCAAGAATCTCAGCGGCAATTAGGCAACAGGAAGGATTTAGGTATTCCGAAATTAAAAATTTATGGCTTCATGCCAAAATGGAAATTGACCGAAAAAGCCTCTCAGAACTAGCCGTGAATTATCCGAAAGTGTTTGAGAAAGTGTTGGAAATAGCGAAGAAGACGAAGAAGTAACTTATTACCTCTAGAGAATTTTGTGCTGGAGCACCCTTGCAGGGTGGTCATTTTGTTCAGTTGTGCACAATACAAAATATTTCGGACCAGCCTACAAGGCTGCTCCAGCTAGAGAATTTCCGTGTCGGAAATTTCCTATCTCTTTGCCCACTGAGGAGCCCTCCTCGCTCTCTTGAGCCCTGGTTTTTTTCGCTCTTTTTCCCTTGAATCACGAGTGAGTAAGCCATGTTCTTTTAGTTGTGTTCTGGAATTCATGTCTTTTTTTACCAAAACCCTGGAAATTCCCAGGGCAATTGCATCGGCCTGGGCTCTTTTTCCTCCCCCCGAGACTCGAATCATTAAATCAACATTCTTTTTTTCCGCTAATATCTCAAGAGGACGTAAAACAGTATAAACCATTTCCTCAGTATCCGCCCAAGATAACAAAGGAGTTTCATTTATGGATACATCACCGCTTCCACTGGGGAACAGCCGAATAGTGGCCCGTGAAGTCTTTCGTTTGCCGTTAGCGTAGAAGTAGGAACGGTTAGAAGTTGTCATTAATTAAAAATTTAGAAATTTAATATCTGAATTTAATAAATTATTTTATATCACACTAAGCGATTCCGGCTTCTGCGCCTCATACGGATTCCCACTTCCTTCTACCAAAAACAGTCGCCGCAACTGTGATTTTCTATGCTTATTTTTAGGAAGCATTCCGGATACGGCTTTCCTCAGAATAAAAGTCGGATTTTTTTCTCGAACATCCTTGAGAGTACTAACTTTCAAGTGGCCAAGATATCCTGAATGGCGGTAGTATTTTTTTTGTTCTTCTTTCTTTCCTGAAACATGTATTTTTTCTGCATTCAGCACTACCACATAATCTCCTCCGTCTACATGAGGAGTTAAATTTGTCTTCACTTTACCCCGGAGCACATTGACAACAGCAACTGCCAATTTCCCCAAAGTCTTATCGGCTGCATCAATCACAAACCACTTTCTATCCGAACTTTTTACATTTTGGCGTAGAGTCGTTTTCATTTGACATTAATTAATTCAATCTGAACAAGCGGAGCATTATCCCCTGGCCGCACCCCAACCCGAACCAGTCGAGTAAACCCGGAATTATTTTTCTGCTGGAGACTATAATCAAGCGCTCTTTTTGAAGCATCTTTTGTGAAAATTACTTTTTGCAGTTCCCGAACAGCATTCATATTGTCTTTTGATTTCACCAGAGAGACTAGTTTATCCACAGCAAGAGCCAAAGCCTTCGCCTTAATTTCTGTTGTCTGAAGTTTTCCGTTAAGAAAAAGAGAAGTTAAAAGGTTTCGAACAAGCGCTTTCCGGTGGCTTGCCGGTCGATTAAGTCGAAATCCGGTTTTACGATGGCGCATATCTTTAGAGTTTAGAACTAAGGGGAATGTTTTTTATCTTTTACTGCCTACAAAACAGAAGGATTAGGTGAATGAGGAGGTAAGTTATATCCTCTTTCAGCAAGGATTTGCTCAAGCTCGGTTTTTGCTTTTTGGCCGAATCCTCTTAGTTGAGTTAATTGTGACATAGAAGTTTGCAAGAGTTGCTCAACAGAAGTAATTTTTCCGTTCACTAAGGCATTTAATGTTCTTTGAGAAAGTCCCAGTATATCGATCGGTGTAAATGGCTCATCAACAGCCGCAACGGCTGCCAATTGTTGTTCTTCTTCTTTTTTCTTCATAAGGTCGAAGCTAATAGTGAAATCACCGTCTGTATAAGCATCTTCCTTATTAAAAAGAGAAAAATAACTTTCAAGGATGTTTGCCGCTAATTTTAAAGCTTCCTCCGGATCGATTGCTCCATTTGTTTCAATCTGCATTTCCAACTGATCTAAATCAATCTGTTCTCCTACTCGTGCAGGTACAACCTCATACTTTACACGCACGACAGGAGAGAAATTAGCATCAATAAGCATATAGCTGGGATCGTCTTCTTTTACCTGATCTTCATTGGAAACAACCCGGAATCCTATATTTTTTTCTATTCGCAAATATAACTTTTTCTTAGAATTAGCATCACCGCAAGTAGCGATAATTTGAGAAGGGTCAAGAATTTCAATATCTCCGGAAATATTTAAATCCTTTGCGGTTATTTTTCCGTTTTTTACTAGTTGAAAAGTTATTTCCTCTACTCCTTTTGAATGTTTTTTAAGGCGCAGTTTTCGAAGATTAAGAATAATATCAAGCACTGATTCTTTTATTCCCGGAATAGTAGAGTATTCATGAGTCCCTTCTTCTATTTTTATCCCGACAACAGCTGTTCCCGGCAGACTTGACAATAAAACCCGACGTAAAGCATTTCCAATAGTCATTCCATACCCGGAAGGAAGTGGATTGATAACCAACTTTACAGAATTTTTTCCCAGCGATTCTATTTTCAACCGGGGAACACCGATGGTTTCATGGAGAATGTGCATGGAGGAGAATGATTAATGAATAATAAGTGTATTATCTGGAGTAAAATTCTACAATTAAGCGGGACTCGACAATGCTTTCAAAATGATCAGGGGAAGGAAGCTCTTGTACTTCAACTTCAAGTTTTTTGACATCTGCTTTTAACCAGGAAGGTGTATCAAAGTCAGCTCCTAACTCTTCCCTGTTTCTCTTGAAAACGGGTGAAGATTTCTTATTTTCTTTTATTATGATTTTATCTCCCGGCCGGAGTTGTATAGATGGTACATTTACAGGCTGGCCGTTCAAACAAAACAAGCCATGTGAAACAAATTGGCGTGCCTGCATTCTCGTAAGAGCCAGGCCGGAGCGATAAATCACATTATCCAAACGCCTTTCTAAAAATTGAAATAACATATCTCCGGTAACTCCTTTTGCCCTAACAGCTTGATCAAAATATTTTCGAAACTGCTTTTCAGACAAGCAAAACATGCGTTTAGCCTTTTGCTTTTCCCGAAGCTGTTTGCCATATTCAGTTGCTTTAACAGCTCTTTTGCCGCCATGCATCCCCGGGACATTTTGGCTGCGCTGTAAAATCTTTTGGTATTTAGGAGAACCAAAGAGATTAACTCCCTCTCTTCTACATAAACGTGCTTTTGGACCTTTATAGCGCATAATGGATTTATAATTATTTTAATAAATTATGTCTGATTTCCCCTTTTGTTTTAAGTGTTATGTTTATTAGGTTTTTCGTACTTTCTTAGGGCGACAGCCTCCGTGAGGCAGGCGGGTGCGTTCTGTAATAGAAGAAATTTCAAGGCCACCGTTTAAAAGCCCTCGAATTGTCTGATCTCTTCCCGGCCCCATGCCCTTGACGAAAACATCAACCGACTTCATCCCAAAACTCGCGGCTTTCTCGGCAACTGCCTCAGCAGAAATCTGGCCAGCATATGGAGTCGCTTGCCTGGCCCCTTTAAACCGATTAGCCCCGGGAGAGCTCCATCCCACAACATTTCCTTCCGGATCTGCTAAAGTTACAATTGTATTATTGTACTTAGCACAAACATATACCCGGCCGGTTTCAAATGATTTTCTAACACGTTTATTAGTAGCCATTGAGATTTAGAACTTAGTTATTAGAGCTTATGAAGACACGGTCTGTAGACTGTGCTTTCCGATTTTTTATTATTAAATTTATTATTTAGTTACCTTCTTTTTATTTGCAATAACAGTCTTTTTTCCTCGTTTTGTACGGGCATTGGTTTTTGTATGTTGTCCGCGGACAGGAAGCTTCCTGCGATGGCGATAGCCTCTGTATGACCCTATTTCTTGAAGCTGGCGAACACTTTGGGATACCTTGCGTCGCAAATCCGACTCCAGAACATATTTTGTTAATACGGCTCTTAACACTTCTTCCTGCTCAGGAGTTAGATCTTTTATTCGCACGGATTCATCCATTTTAGCCTTTTTACAGACAACTTTAGCGCGAGCACTTCCCACCCCGTAAATGTATTGAAGGGAAACGACAAGGCGTTTATCAGAAGGAATCGTAATTCCGGAAACCCGCATTTGGATGTTGGATGTTAGATGATAAATGTTGGATTTAAAACTTAATTTTTTTATTGTTTTTCTCCTGTGCATCTTGACTCTTGCCCCTTGACTACCCTTGTCTCTGTTTATGCTTTCCTCGCGTAGCGGGGTTCGTGCAGATTACGCGCACCACCCCCTTGCGCCTTATTATCCGGCAATCTCTACAGAAAAGTTTCACAGAAGCCCTCACTTTCATTGTTATTTGATTAATATTTTCCTCCACTTGCCTACTTGTAACGGTAGGTAATGCGTCCTTCTTCTAAATTGTAAGGAGAAAGCATTAGTCGGACACGATCCCCCGGGACAATTTTGATAAAATGGACGCGCATCTTCCCTGACACTCGAGCTCTTACCTGATGTTCCTCAAATCCCTCTGTTGTCAGAGTGACCAGAAACTGAGATCCGGGAAGCAGCTCAATTACTACTCCCTCTATTTCGAAGTTTTCATCATTTGCCATAAATCACTTTAAAAAGCCGATGAATTATAAAAAACAATTCACGCTTGTCAACTTTTTACAAAAAAAGTAAGATAGAACGAGAATAAATTCTCAACTCATATACATTTTATTCATGACCATGAAAATTGCAACATCTTCTAATCCCGCAAAAACAGAGGCTCTTTTTGTTTTTCTTCCACAAAAAAACTGGAAAAAACAGTTCATAGCCCTAGATAAAAAATTGGAAAAAGAAATTACAAAACGTTTTTCAGATAAAGATTTTAAAGGAGAATTAGGGGAAATATTGCAGCTATTCTCCCCTCTTGCAGCTTCAAAAAAAATATTTCTAGTGGGGAGTGGGAAATTAAAAGAAAAAATAGACATGCGAAAGGTAGCTGGTTTAGCCATTCGGAAAGCTAAAAAACTTAAAATTTCACAAGTTGCTTTTCTTATTCCGGAAAGTTTTTGTGTGAAGAGAATTATTTCGGGAGCGATATTGGGCGATTATGAATTCAAAATAGGAGACAGAAGTAAACAATTTTCTCCCAAAAAACTGGAAATCATTACAAACCAAGAAATATCGAAAGAAGACTTGCAATCAGAAATTGCTTTGGGAGAAAGCACGAATCTTACCCGAGACCTCATAAACCTCCCTCCCAACAAAATGACGCCGAAACTTTTGAGAAAAAAGGCAGAAAAGGAACTTGGAAAGGAAGTAGCGATAGAATCCTATAATAAACAGGATGTCCAAAAATTGAAAATGGGAGCCTTGTATGGAGTAGGACAGGGATCTGAAGAAGGGGCGGAATTGATTGTTTTAAAATATAAGGGAGGCAGAAAAGAAGAAAAGCCGCTGGCTATTGTCGGGAAAGGAGTGTGTTTTGATTCCGGTGGCTATAACCTGAAACCCACCAACCATATCGAGGACATGAAATCTGACATGTCCGGAGCCGCCACGGTACTTGGGATTTTTAAATGGATTGCGGCAACGAAGCCCAAAAAAAACATTGTCGGGGTGATAGGGGCTGTTGAGAATTTGGTATCAGGGAACGCTTTCAAGCCGGGAGATATCTTGACCGCAATGAACGGCCAAACTATTGAAATCACAAATACAGATGCGGAAGGACGATTGGTATTAGCTGACTGCCTTTATTATACCGCCACAAAATTAAACCCGGTGGAAATTATTGATATAGCGACATTGACCGGGGCATGCATTGCAGCGTTGGGTATGAAAATTTCAGCGGTAATGGGAAATAATAAAAAATTGATTGAGAGAGTAAAAAAAGCAGCTCTGGCGGCAGATGAAAATGTATGGGAATTGCCTGTTAACGATTTTTTCCGGGAAAAGACAAAAGGGGACATTTCCGACCTGGTAAACTGGACAGCGGGAGTTTCAGCCGGCTCTTCTATGGGGGGGGCGTTTCTGGAAAAGTTTGTGGAAAAAGTTCCCTGGATTCATCTGGACGTAGCCGGTACGGCATTTCATGCCAAAGCAGAGGATGAACTATCGCCCAAGGGGGCTACGGGGGTGATGGTGAGGACGCTAAAACGACTTATTGAAGAGTGAGAATATCAAACCCCTTATTTACAGCACATTTATAAGTCCATTGACTTATCTTTCGAAGTATTATCCAGGTCAATCCCCACTCCTCCCTCATCATCCAACACCTTCTCCACGTCTATATCCACCCCTTCTTCTACCGGAATAGTAGCTAATACGGGAGGGAGTGGGGTTTTATCTTCCTGAGGATTATCACGGTCGGGAATGCCGTGATCTTTTACATGTGTAAGAACCAGTTGTGATAAGAGATTTTTAAGGGCAGATTCCTCGGTGAAATTCTTATTATTAATGGCTTTTTCTTTGTAATTTTCAATAATTCTTGAGACTCTGTGAGGGCGGTTTATGTTTAGCACTTCTGTAAGGACTCCTCCAATCTGCATAAATATTATTTTTCCGTAATTTCCTAAAAAAGATTTAAACCCTATTTTTTCGACCCCCACCTGATCCAGATCAAAAAAATTAATACGGTTTCCCCTTTTACAAAAAAACGTTGGCCAGTCCACAATCACCAGACCTATGTTTGTCATTACGATACCGTTCATATACCAGTAGAAAAACACTGAAAGCATGCGGAATAAGGCAAAAAGCGCTACGCCTGCCCAAACAAGAATAAGTCTCTGGGGAAAGAAAAACCAAATCGTCCCCGCCAATGCCCCCCACCCCAAAAGGTGAGTCAACATCTTTCCGGAAGTAAACATAAACGGACACCGAAAGACATGGAGTACAATCTCTTCGTCTTCCAGAAAACTTCCGAATCCCCAATTTTTCCAATGCATCGGGTCCAATTATCAATTATCAATTAATAATTATCAATTTTTTTTATTATTCACTGTTTTTCCCCCGGCAGAGTCTCCGATGAGGGACTCTGCCGCGGCGAAGCCGAATTATCAACCTTCCAGGATTATCAACAAAAAGCGGACTTGCTGTAATTTCGCTTCGCGAACGTCGAAGTCCCTAGTCGGAGACTTCGCCGGGGGGATATTGCTAATAGAGTTCGAACTTCACAATCTGTGTTTAGATTTTTTTATCCTTTGTCATTTGATAACCCCGCCTCCTAAACAAACAGCCCCCTGATAAAAAACCACCGACTGCCCCGGAGTGACAGCTCTTTGCGGAGTTTTGAATTTAACTTCTACTTCATCACTTGAAATTTGCTTAACCGCACAAGATTGCGAGCCTTGGCGATAACGAATACGCGCCTCGCAGAAAAATTTTTCTTTCGGAATCCGGCCACATGTCCAGGTGAGATTAGTGGCTAAAAGAAAAGTTGATAACAATAAATTTTCATCCTGGCTCACCATCAACTCATTAGTTTTAAACCGTTTTTCAACCACAAACCATGGGGCATCTCGATAGTCTTTTACCCCACCGACACCCAGTTCTTTTCTCTGTCCGATGGTATAAAAACTAAGCCCGATGTGTTTACCGATGATTTGCCTCTTTTGCGTAATAATTTCTCCCGGCTTTTTAGCTAAATATTGCTGAAGAAATTCAGAATAAGGACGTTTGCCTATAAAACAAATCCCCGTGGAATCTTTTTTTTCCGCGTTTTTAAAGCCATATTCCTTGGCTAGCTTTCGGACTTCCGGCTTGGTAAATTTTGCAAGAGGGAAAAGTGATTTTTCGAGTTGTTGTTGGGTTAGCGCATGCAAAAAATATGTTTGGTCTTTATTTTTATCCACCGGAATATGAAGTTCGAATTGTTCTGTATTTTCGTTAAACACCTTTCTAGCGTAATGTCCAGTAGCAATGAAATCAGCACCTAATTTTTTTGTTTGCTCTAAAAACACTCCGAACTTAATAAATTTATTACATAAAATGTCCGGATTCGGCGTGCGGCCAGCTTTATTTTCTTCTAAAAAATACTGAAAAACATGCTTCCGGTATTCTTGAGAAAAATCAAAAACATAAAACGGAATGTTCAGTTTCGCCGCAACATTACGGGCATCCGCTACATCTTCGGCCGCCATGCAATTTTTATCTTTTTCGTCCCAGTTTTTGAGGAAAACACCAATGGTTTCATAGCCTTGGTCAAGCAAAAGTTTTGCGGAAACAGAGGAGTCTACCCCCCCGGAAAGGCCGACTATTACTCTTCTCTTTGTCATAAAGAGTTTAAACAAGAAACGGAAGTACCGTTGCCGCCACAAAACCCAAAATAGTAATAAAAGCCGCAATTTTAACGCCGATTTTCTTTTTACTCATTATTATTAATCATTATTCATTACTCATTCTGCGCTAGCAGATACCTTCGCCGGCGCAATAACAATTTCACCAAATTTCCATCCCGGCTCCAAAGTCCGAATGACCGCCCCCTTTCTTCCTTCCTCCGTAAGTAAAACCTCATGCAAACCCGAATCAATATTGTCCCCCTTTTTGGGAGCAATTTTCTGAAACCCTAATTTTTCCAGCTTCCCGAAAAACTTATCAATCACTTTTATGAGTTCTTTATCTGAAGAATGTTCTTTTCCCAATTGTAATTCAAAAAAATTTGGTAGAAGCTCTTTCAAAAAATAAGCAATTCCACTCGCGGTCCAATTCTTTTTATTCTCTGATTCTCTTCGTCTTAAATTCTCAAGATCGGCCAAGGCTCGAATCGCCTTATTTTTTTCTGCTGCTACAGATGCTTCCAGCTCTTTGATATGGGATTTTAGCTTGCCGGAGCAACATGTTTTTTCGTTTTTTTTATTACTCATTATTCATTACTAAGGGTGAGAGATAAAATAACATGTTCAAGTTCGCTCAGATTTGCATTATATAGATTTATAAAAAATTGAGGAATATTGTAATATTGTGAAAGTTTTTAGAAATTTAGATGATGTGAAGCTGTGATGAAATTGTTCAAGTTATTTTGTCTCGCTCTAAAGCCCTAAATCTTTCCTCAACGCTGCCGCTTTCTCAGCAGCACTTGCCTCCTCTGTTGCCTCTTCTTTCTTCGTCTCAACTGTTTCAATTTCTCGTTCTCTCTCTTGTTTTAAACGATGTACATCATCGGCGAATTCTGATTCGAGTTCTGAAAATTTTTGCTTTTCTTCCTCAAAAATAGAAATGAGCTCATTGATTTGTTCAATGCGCAGATGGGGAATAGCATCGATTACTCGTTGCTTTTCCTCCATAGTCAAGGAAATCGACCCTTCCAGCAAGATGAGGAAATATTCCTCGTCAAACGTAGTGTTTGGATGCGGAGGAATTTTAAATACATGCTTGCCCCGGGTCTTAAGCTGACCTACCCGGGCATTCGGATCTTTCGGAATAGGCGGCTTGGGAGGGGGCGGAGGAGTCGGGATGCCTTGAGCCCCTGGTAGCTGTGCTCCGCCAGCCCCGAGAGGCATGCCTGCCCCCGGATGAGGAAAAGGCGGGAGTGGAGATGCCGGAGGAGGCACTTGTTGATTTTGCGGAGCCCCTTGCGGAGGCTGTTGACCTTGATTACTATTACCTCCTCCGGGATTTGAAGGATTTGGAGTCGGTGGAGTCGGATTTTGGTCAGCCATGTTTTTATTCCTAAGATTATAAAGAAATCCCACCTTGTAAAATACAGCTTTACCACCCTTTGTCAACCTTTTTAGTTTGTTTTCGGGGACTTAGTAGCAGGTTTAGGAGCAGCTTCTTTAACAGGGTTTTTATTTTTATCTTCTGGAGGGGCTTTATCGGATTTTGTATCGGTGGAAATATTTACAATCTTAATCTTCGTATGATCCTGTTTGTGTCCTTTTGTTCGGCGATACCGTTTTCGCGGCTTCATTTTAAAAACACGAATTTTTGGATCTCGACCATGTTCCAAAATCTCAGCTTCCGCAAAAACATTTTCCAGTATCGGAGCGCCGACTTGAAAATTTGCGCCGTTTTCATCGCTGAGAAGAAGTGTCTCGAGTTTGATTTTTGTGCCGGCTTCGCCGGGAAGTTTATCAACCTCTAAAACCTCTCCCGTTTTTACGATTTCCTGATGTCCGCCGACTTTTACAATGGCAATCATGAATATTTAGAATTTATAAGTTTGAAGCTAGAAGTTTGAATCTTCCGTACAAGTCACCCGCCCATGCGTGACTGAATCTGGACGTTCGAACCTTAGGCTTATACCGTGTTTTGTCAATGCTTTTTCCAAAAAAATTTGACAATAACGAAATGGTTTTCATAATACGCGGGTATTTCTACTTCTTAATTAAGAAAAGATGGCAGATGCTTTTGTCCGCAACAAGACGCACGTTAATGTAGGAACCATTGGACATGTTGACCATGGAAAAACCACATTGACGGCAGCAATTACAATCGTTTTATCTAACCGTTTGGGGGATTTGCCGGCGAATAAGGCCGTGGCATTTGAACAAATCGATAATGCTCCTGAAGAAAAAGAAAGAGGGATTACTATTGCTACTTCGCATCAGGAGTATGAGACTACAAACAGGCACTATGCCCACGTGGACTGTCCGGGGCATGCCGATTACGTCAAAAACATGATTACTGGAGCGGCCCAGATGGATGGAGCTATTTTGGTGGTAGCCGCAACCGACGGTCCGATGCCACAGACAAAGGAGCACATTCTTTTGGCACGCCAGGTGGGTGTTGAAAATATCGTGGTCTTCCTGAATAAATGTGACATGGTAGACGATGAAGAGATGATTGACCTGGTGGAAATGGAAGTTCGAGAAGAACTTTCCAAGCGGGAATATGACGGAGATAACGCCAAAATTATCCGAGGTTCAGCTCTTAAAGCACTCGAAGACCCGGCAGGAGAATGGGGCGATAAAATTATGGAATTGATGGACTCTGTAGATGAAGTAATCCCTGAGCCAGTGCGGGAAGTAGATAAAGATTTCTTGATGTCGATAGAAGATGTATTTTCCATCAAAGGGCGTGGAACGGTTGCTACGGGAAGAGTTGAAGCAGGAATTGTAAAAGTAGGGGAAGAAGTCGAAATAGTAGGAATAAAAGACACCAGAAAAGTAACGGTGACAGGAGTAGAGATGTTTAAAAAGATGCTTGATGAAGGAAGGGCAGGAGATAACATCGGAGCGCTCCTGAGAGGGATTGAAAGAGAAGAGATCGAACGTGGCCAAGTATTGGCAAAACCGGGAACGATCACCCCTCACACGGAATTTGAAGCCGAAGTTTATATTTTAAAAAAAGAAGAAGGCGGACGCCATACTCCGTTTTTCAAAGGATATAAACCACAGTTCTTCATCCGAACCACAGACGTTACTGGAGAAATTATCCTTCCGGACGGAGTAGAAATGGTAATGCCCGGAGATAACGCAAAATTTACCGTAAATCTCGGCGCAGCAATCGCCCTAAATGAACAAACCAGATTTGCTATCAGGGAAGGAGGAAGAACAGTTGGAGCGGGAGTTGTGACGAAGATATTGAAGTAGTTTTTAATATTTTGTTGGAGATTTAGAAAAAGCGAAGGCGATTGTCTTCGTTTTTTTATAATTGATTTCTACAAGCATTTTAGTATTAATTAGTAAAATAATTCGTCTATGAAAAGAGTCCTTTTTAGTATTTTATTTCTTTTAACCATTAGCTTTATTTGCCCCACTAAAAGCGAAGCTATTGGCGAATTTAAATCTACCGAAGTATTTCCTACCTGGGGTGAAACCGTAAAAACATACAGCGACAAATCAGAAAGAAACCTGAGAGGGGTTATCGGAAAAAATGAAAAAACACGAGATGGGCTCAGAAAAGGGGAAAGCAGGTCGCTTCTCTATTATATTCCTCGTTTGACAGATATTTTTCTAAAATTCATTGCCCCGGTTATTGCCATTATGTTTATATTCGTGGGGATTCGGTTTATATATGCAGGGGACACGGACGAGCAACTCGAAGCATCAAAGAAATTTTTCCAGTACGCACTCATGGGAACAATTTTGGTGATGCTGGGGTATTCCATAATGAAATCCACATACTTCTTATTAAAAGCCCCAAAGCCCCCAGAATCACCTACTTCAGAATCTTTCTTATCGAAAGAAGCCATAAAAAAATATGCTAAACGGAATAAAGAGGAAGCAGAAGAGGAAGAGGAAAGGAAGCAAGAAAAGGCCTGCGGCAGTAAAACAGATCCTGAACTAAAGGGAGAATGTAGCGAAAAAGATCAGTGCGAGAAGGGAGAGACAGAAATACCGGAGGCAGAAGAAACCGAAAAACCATGCTGGCAAAGAGATGCGTTTGGGCAGGAGGCAATATGCTGTGCAAAAGAAATGCCTGAAGAAGTCGAACCAGAAAAAGAAACTGTTTGCGGCAGTAAAAAAGATAAGACTTTGAAGGGAGTGTGTAGAAACGAAGGAAAATGTGATGCAAAAACAGAGAAAAAAATATCGATTGATGAAGAAACAGGAACACCGTGCTACAAAAGAAGCGAGTTTGAGGCCAATGCGGCGTGTTGTTTGGAGTTGGAGAAAGAAATAAAATGTAAAAGTGAGTCATATCCGGATATTGAAGGAATATGCCGATTAGGAGAAGTGTGTAAATCGGGTGAAGTAGTTGGGCCCGATGAAAAAGCAGAACCGGATGGGGAAGAATGTTGGGAGCTGTTGAAGGATGTTTCGGTGTGTTGTGTGAAAAAGGAAGAAGCCAAAAAAGACCTCTTACCTCCTGAAGAAAAAATGATAAGAAAAGCCATAGAAATTATTAAATCATGGAGAGCTGAAGGAGATGAACCCGAGTGGGAAGACGGGGATTTATTTGAAAAAGAGGATGATATAGTTGAAGTAAATATTGATTATTCATGGAATGATAAAATCCTTTTTTCAGCGGGGGACATGGAAAACTATGGGCTTACAGTGGAGCAAGCTGTGAAGGATTTGATGGATAGCAAAGAACGGATTGAAAGAGAAACTAAAAAAATAGAATGTCCAAAAGACGAAAAAGAATTAAAAGCAATAGGAGAAACGCCGCAAGGAAATGAGACACTTAAAATCTGTATTCAAAGATGGGAAGGAGAAAAGAGAGAAAGGTGTACAAACCCAAAAACGAACGAGTACTGTGTAAAGCCTTGGAATTTATATATTGGCCGGGCTCAAAAAGCAATGAAGCAATAAAGAGTGAACGGAAATGGAAAAATTTTCAAAAAATAATTAATACATGCAAGTCCACGTATTCGACTTCCGCTGGAAAGACCCTACTCTCTGCGAAATACAAGCCTCCATCAACGGAAAATTCGCCAAAAAAGAAATCACAATAGGCCAGAATCTATCAGCGGAAATAGTCTCCGATGTTTCTTGCGCCGGTTATATGAAGGAAGAAAAATGGAACCCCTGCCCCCAAAACGCCATAGGGAAAATAAAATGCGAAATCTGCAGGGCGCGCGAAGGGAGCTTTATTTTCACCGCCTTTGACGGCTTCAACCAGGAAAATATTACCCCTCAGGATTTAGCGCAAATTTCCGGAGAGCACTACGTCTACCTGGCGCTTTTTGACCGAAACCTGATAAAAATCGGTGTCTCCAAAAGCGAAAGAAAACAGATGCGCCAACTGGAACAAGGATCCCATTTTACCCTCTTTATAGCCAAAACTCCGGACGGGGTTTCCGCCCGCCAAATAGAATCGCTCTTTCGAAAAAGCGGAATGACAGACAAAATAAAACCCTCCCAAAAAAAGAATTTTCTTTGTCCTGAGATCTTGCCTGGAGAAGGCGAAAAAATCCTTCGAGAATTATTAAATGCACACTCGCAGGCACTTTCAGAGTATCCTCACCTGCAGAATTTTTTATGCAAATCTCCTGAATTTTGCGCATGGGAAGCAGTTTATAATTTGAATAACATTGCACAAAACCCCCATTTTATAGAACTGGAAAAAGAAGAGTGGCTATCCGGAAAAATACTGGCCATCAAGGGGCAGTTTATGATTCTGGAAACGCCGGGTGAAGTGATATCGATTTGTATGAAGAATTTATTTGGAAGAACCGTTGAATTCGAAGAAAAACCAAGCGGATTGAAGAAAAATGCGGCTTTTCAGGGTACATTATTTTGAAAAATGAAAAAAATAGATCACAGAGTATTGAAAAATTTGGAAGTGCAGGAGAATAGAATTTCTTCGGTAAAACCCAATGCTGTTCTTGGTATTGATTATGGCAGTAAGTTCTGCGGTTTAGCTTTTTCCCCGGATGGAGTTTGCGCTTTGCCGATAGGGGTATTTCCAACGGAAGATATTATCCCCGAAATAGAACGGATTATAGAGGCAAAAAAAAATGAAAAAATCATAATTGGCCTCCCGATTTCCGCTGACGGAGAAGAAAATGAAACCTGCAAGGCCATTCGTGAATTTGTAGAAAATCTTCGCCTAAAAGTAGCTGAGCCTATTGAATTTATAAATGAACGAGCTTCCAGTAAAAACGTTATCCGTCCCCAAAAAAAGAAAAACAGAAAAGACCGTATTGATGATCTGGCAGCAATGCAAATACTTGAATTTTATTTACAACAGAAATAACTAATTAAAATTCCACCACCGCCCGAAAATCCGAATCAATCAAATCCTGTGGCCGTCCGATAGTATAGGTTTCAGCTGAAAAACGCCCCCCTTCTTCCGTGGAAATAGTTTCCATAAAGCTCGTTCGGCTTCTTCCCGGAGTTCCTACAAGCTGCAAGAAATAAGGCCTCCACTCATGGCTCCCGCGATTAACCTTGGTTTCATATTCAAGATGGATTTTTAGCCGGTCACCCGGAACGGCATACATAGGGATCTCAAAGACTTTAAATTTCAAATTGTCCGACATGGTTTCATTAATCCTTCCGGAAATATTTTTCTGAGAAATCAGCTTTGCATCTTTTGGGACATAAACTCTCAAGATAGTTCTATTTTGCCCTTCTCCCAATACCCACAAGAGATTCTCAGAGAGAAGGCTCTTTATGTTTTGGGGAAGTTCTTGTTCATTCAACAAATCAAAAAGTTCCGCCTCCCGGAGAGCATGCGTACGAACAATTTCCAATGAATTTTTTACCAATCCGTCCTTATAAATTTCGGAGTCATGCCAGATTCTCGTCCACATAAATTTCTCTGATTTATTGGCTCCGATCGACACAAAATCAAAGTTCAAAAAATTATCCGCTTTACTTTTTTGCTGGAGCCTCCCCGATATTTGCCACTTATCGAACAAATCTTGAAGGGCTCGGTCTTCTGAGTAGGCTAAAATATTTTTTTTGGAAAAAAACCGGGAAAAATTGAACCCCGCCAAGCGCTCAAAGGATAGTTTTTGAAGATTATCAAACGAAAAGAGTTTTTGAGCAAAATCCATTACCGGTTTTTTAACGGAAAAACGACCGCTGATCTTTGATTCGACAAGAAAACTCAACCCCACATCAAAATTATATTCATCCAGCTCAATCCCCCATTCTTCAAACTTTATAGGGCCGGTAAGTTTAAGTATTTCCCCAATAAGGTTCAGATTTATGGCAATTACCGTATCGGGAGCTTTTTCTTCTATTGCAGAGAAAAACGATCGGTATTTTTGGGCGGAAATCGGGAAATCTGGCCAAAGGTTGGCATCCCGAAGAGAAATAATATTGGATAGATCATGGAAAAAGTCAGGAGCCGGTAGTTCGGCTTCCGGGGGAACAAGCCGGTCAAAAGCATAAATGTCCTTCAAAAACCAGGTGATTTTTTCATGGGAAAAATCAATAACCGCAACATTCCCCACAAACCCTCCGGTTGAACGCGGTTCATTTTGGTTCTGCAGCAAAAAAAGGATTCGGCTCTCTTTTGCCACAAAATTAAGAAATATTTTGTCGAGCTTCTTATGGTCTTCCAGTTTTCCGCGAACGGATTTGATTTTTTGTACTAATTTTATTCGTTGAAGCTTTTGATCCTCCGAAAGCAATAAATCCGGAAGCCCAATCAGATTTTTCTCAATCTTTAAAAGAGAATGATCTATGGACGCAATGTCAGAAAAAACTTGCAGAATTGTTTTTACATCCATGGATTGCCCATCGGTTTCATGAATTTTTTGATTGATATCCTTAATTTTCACCGAAATTTTATTAACCGCCTCAAAAATATTCCGTATGGAAGTAAAAGGAAAAACAGGAGGAAGTTTTTTTGATCTTTCAAATGCAATCCCCCATTTTTCCGAGTTGATATTTTCGTCTTTCACTTCCTTCACAATACCGCTAACTTCGGTTTTCCATTCCGGAAGCTTCCGATTTAAAACAGTAAAACTTCCCAGGAAGATTATGAAGACGGAAGAAAGGAGAAGGGAAAGCCTCATAGTTGAAAGTTTATAAAGTTTATAAACTTAATAAAGTTAATCCTTCAACTTTATGAACTTTATTTAATTTTTTTTATCCCTTAAAAACTTAATTGTCTTTTTGATCAATTCTAAACGGTACTTCCTCCGGAGCCTTAGGCACAGACTCCTGGCTTCCCTGAGCTGTATTCTTTGCCATAGGAAAAACCTCTTTTTCAACTTCTTCTTGATTTACTTTTATTTCAAATTTTTCAATCCCCTGGTCTTCAGAAAGGTTTGGAATTCTATTTTTTTGAAGTTCAGCCAAGCGAGGCAGGACATCCATTTCAGCCTTTGCAAGGGAGGTATTTGGGATTTTATAATCAATCCCGTTTAGGACAATTTCTCCATCAAAAATTTCTTTTAATTGTTGGGTATTTGGGCCGCTTGAAGAAGACACCCGGATTTTCACCAGTATTTCTTTGGAAGTTTCCAGAAATACAACGATCAGGTCAGAACCCTTAACATGTCTTAATAAGCCGTTGGTTAAATCCGTTACATCTTCTGGAGCAGCTTTGGCTGCGCAGAAATCATTATGAGAGACATTTGCCCAGGAGATATGGTGAACAGGATCAAATTCAAGATTATTCAATATCGTTCCCCAAATTTTCAGTGCCGGGAGGGTCTTCATTTTGAACAAATGTTCGATAATATCGGAATGCTTCGCTCCAATTTTTTGTAAAGCCCCTGCAACTTCCAGGGCATTGGCGGTCGTTGCTGGTTCCAGAAAACTTTCTGTCGTTGAGATGATCCCGGCTAAGAGAATAGTAGCCAGATCTACATCGAAAAATTTAGAAAATTCAGCCTCATTTAGAAGCCACTGCGATATGAGTTCACAGGTTGAAGACTTGGCAATATCCACCATATTTATTTTTCCGAAAAACTCATTTGAAGAACAAGCGGAAATATTAGCAATAGGGGCTGCTGCGAAAAACTCTGTATTATTCCGGAAAATATCCTCCAGGCCTTCCAGGTTTGGAGTATTTAAAACAATAACCAGATCAAATTGATTTAGTGTTTTCCGGAAAGAAATATCATCTGTGGAAATATGCCCGTTTTTGGGGGAAACAATGATATCTGTCGAATTTTCTTCAATAATATATTCGATATTATCAATGTCCTCTTTTCCCTTTGCGATAGAAATGACCAAGTCGCCCTTTTCTTCCAGCTCTCTTTTTATTAAATCGACCCCCTTCAAAAAGTTATATTTGGGACAAACAGCCACCGGCTTTATAGCCGCAACCTTTTTTCCCAAACGAGTAAGGAGCATCTGCAGGGCAAGCATCGCACAAACCCCATCCCCGGTGAATTTATCCCCCGTTGTCAGTAGAATTTTTTGACTTCTCTGTATCCAGGCGGAAAGTTGTTTTTGAGGTAACATGTTTTTGATTATAAATTGACAAAATATTCAATTTAGTGTTTTATTTTAAACTATAATAACCCAATTGTCAACAGGAAAATGTGTGATTTCGCATATTTCTCTTTAAGATTCAACAATGAAACAGATTTTTCCCATCGCCGACACTCACTCCCACACTTACTTTCCCGCCCTTGATAAATTTCGGGAAACAGCAATTAAACATGCGGAAGAAGCGGGCGTCTGTCTGCAAGTTCAAGTGGGGTGCGATGAGGTTTCTTCCTTAGCGGCGCTGGAGCTAGCTAAAAAACATAAAAACCATTATTCCTCCTTGGGATTGCATCCTACTGATGTTCAAAATTTGGGCAAGCCACAAGCTCATCGGATTTCCGGATTCGAAAATTACAAGCTGCAGGCTCATAATCTCGACGAATTGATCGCCTGGTTTGAAAAAATTTTTCAAGAAAATAAGGACAAGATCGTCGCATATGGGGAAACCGGATTTGATTTTTACCATGCTGATTCTCCAGAATTAAGAAAGCAGCAAGAGGCTTCTTTTTTACGCCACATAGAACTGGCGGATAAATACAACCGAGCGCTTATTATTCACACGCGTTCGGCCAGGGAAGAAACACTGCATTTTCTCGAGAAATACAAGAAGATGTTTTATTACTCGAATAATAAGGAAAAAATGCGTGGCGTAATCCATTGTTTTACGGAAGACACAGATTTTGCAGAAATTGTTACTCAAAAATACGGATTTTTTATCGGAATAGGAGGAATCGCCACTTATCCGAAAGCCGAAAGCATTCGGGCGGCAATAAAAGCCACGCCGATAGAATTTCTCGTAACCGAAACAGACGCACCGTTTTTGGTTCCCCGGTTATTTAAAAATCGAGGAAGGAGAACCAATGAGTCGGCATTTTTAACGGAAGTGGTGGAATTAATTGCTGATTTGAAGGAGATGGTAGTTGAAGATGCGGCGGAGATGATGTTGGAGAATGCAAGAAAATTGTTTAACATGTAATTTTTCCATTGATAATTGGCAATTGACCGAAGGTCTTGAGCTTTGTCGAAAGGTGATTCATAATTGATTTTGATGATAGTCGAAGAAAAGACCTCCCAAGCTTCCAAAAAAAACTCTATAATCACCTCATCTTCCTCAGACGAAGCAGAAATATTCGAAAACAAGCTTCGCCCGCGTTCTTTTGACGAATACGTCGGACAAAATGAAGTCAAAGGAAATCTAATCGTCTTTTGTAAGGCCGCAAAAAAGAGGGAAGAGCCACTGGATCATTCTCTTTTTTACGGTCCGCCGGGACTTGGAAAAACAACACTGGCAATGATCCTGGCCTCGGAAATGGGGACAAATTTGCGTATTACTTCCGGTCCAGCGCTTGAAAAACCGGGAGATTTGGCGGCAATTTTGACAAACCTAAAAGAACATGATCTTTTATTCATCGATGAAATTCATCGCTTACGCAGTCCGGTAGAAGAGATACTGTATTCAGCGATGGAGGATTTCGCCATTGATTTGGTCGTAGGGAAAGGTCCCTCTGCTCGGACAATGCGCCTGAATATCCCTAAATTTACGCTTGTGGGAGCTACTACAAAAGCTTCCATGCTCGCCAACCCGCTTCGTGATCGGTTTGGACATGTGGAAAAACTAAGATACTACACCCCAGAAGAAATTCAGCAGATTCTGGAAAGGACTGCCGGTATTCTCGAGGTAAAAATAGAAAAAGATGCCGCTCAAAAACTCTCCCATTGTTCCCGAAAAACGCCTCGTGTAGCCAATCGATTACTCAGGCGAATGCGGGATTTTGCGGAAATTTTGCATGATGGAGCAATTACGGAAAAAGTAGTGGCAAAGGGGCTCGGGGATTTGTCGGTAGATCACCGGGGTTTGGATTATTCCGATCAGGAATACATAAAAGCTTTGTGTGAAAAATTTTCCGGCGGGCCGGTAGGGCTTTCCACCATTGCCGCAGCCATTGGAGAAGACGAAAATACCGTAGAGGAAATGATTGAACCGTTCCTCATTCAGGAAGGATTATTACAAAAAACACCGAGAGGGAGGATGGTGACGGAGGTGGCGTTTGAGCATTTGGGGCTACCGATAAGGGGAAGCAGTGGCTCATCGCAGAATTTGGAATTGGGTCTGTAGGGGTGCCCCTTGTGGGTACCCAATCACAACACAGGGCAACCACAAAAAATACAGGGCAACTACTAGGGATTGCCCCTACTATTTAAAAATTGCACTGATGCAAGATAGAGACAATGGATCAGCATGGGGAGAGTTAAGAAAACATAGTTTGCGAGCTGCCAGCTTGGATAGCTGACAGCCTGTGTGTTACGAGGCTGTGTTAAGCCTTTTTTTCGGGGATCGGAGCATACAATGGCCAGCGAAAACAGTTCCCGATAACTTCCAGGAAAATGGATAAGCTCCCAGTGCATCGGTCCAGATGCCGACAAACCCCAATACAATGAGTGCTCCGAGAATCCAAAGTGTTATTCGTCTTTCTATACACATGACATGTACCCCTATTCGATTGTGTAAAAAAACAGCAGCCTCGTGTGTAGCAGGGGGCTGTCTTTTCACAACAGTGATTGATAGACCTACAAACTATAGATTAGACACTATAACCAAAAAAGCGATTTTGTCAACTACATTTTCTCCGGAACCTCAATCCCCAAAACCCCAAGCCCCGCCTCCAATACTTCAAATACCTTTTTCGCCAACACCAATCGGGCCAGTTTTAACTCCTCCGTTTCCGCATTCAAAACAGAATGTTCTGCATAATAACTAGACCACACTTGTGCTAATTCCAGCAAATAAGTCACAACATAAGTCGGATTTTTTGTCTCTGCGGCGCGATTCAACACCTTGTCATACTCTAAAATTTTCACTCCCAGGGGTTTTTCTGGTTCACCAAGTTGGTGCTCAAAACCCCCCTCTCCTCGAGCCTGAGCGACCTCGGAGCCGATGGCAATCCCCCCTTGACAGGGGGGAAGCTCGGTTTCTGCTTTTCGGAAGATTGATTTCAGCCTTACTCCCGCATACTGCAAATACGGCCCTGTCGATCCCTCGAAAGCGATAGATTTTTGCGGCTCAAAGGTTATGGCTTTTCGCGGGCTGGTGGTGAGCAAATAAAACTTCCAGGCCGCATTCATGATCTGCTCAGCAATGATTTTGGCCTCTTTTACGGGAGTCTCGGGGTTTCGTTTTTTTATTGCTACCAAGGCCAAGTCCGAAAGCTCGTCCATTAGTTCGTCGGCATCCACAACCGTCCCCTCCCGGGATTTCATTCGCCCTTCGGGAAGATTTACAAGGCCATAGCTTAGATGAAACAGGTTCTCCGGTTTAAGTAGTTTTAATTTCTCAAGACAGAGGAAAAGGACTTTAAAATGATAATTTTGTTCATCGGCCACAATCCAAATTTGTTGGTCGGGATTGAACTCTTTTTGTTTTATCAAAGTTGTAGCCAGGTCCTGTGTCATATAAACCGCTGTCCCGTTTGACCGAAGAAGTACTTTTTCATCCAAGCCATCATCTGTTAAATCAATGATAATCGCTCCATCTTTTTTCTTTAAAATCCCCTTTTTTAGCCCCTCCATTACATATTCTTTTCCGAATTTATACAGATCAGATTCAAAATACTCCTTATTAAACTTTATTCCCTGACGTGCATATGTTTTATGATATCCGGCAAATGCCCACTCATTCATTATTTTCCAAAGGGCTAGAACTTCCGGATTCTCATTTTCCCATTCTACGAGCATTTTTTGGGCTTCTTCTCCCATTTTTGGATCTTTCTTTGATTCGATATCAAACTTTACATAATAATCACCTACAAAATGATCGCTTTTTTGGCCTTTAGATTCAGGAGTCTCATCATTTCCATATTTCTGATAAGCCAGCATTGATTTACATATATGAACGCCGCGATCATTAAAAATAGCCAGTCGAAAAACTTTTGCACCAACTGCCTCAAGTAAATTACTGAGTGAAATCCCCAAGGCATGGTTTCTCATATGCCCTAAATGCAAAGGTTTATTGGTATTCGGACTTGAAAATTCAACAATTATTTTTTTGTCTGCTAAAAAATTCGAAACTAAAGGGGCTTCTAGCACTTTATTAAAAAAAACTTCATTTGAGAAAAATAGATTCAAATACGGTCCAACTATTTCTGTTTTTTCTATTTCCGGGCATTTTGTTAAAATTTTGGCAACTTCTGAGGCAATTTCAGGAGGAGTTTTTTTGAATTCTTTTGTGAGGACAAAAAAGGCCGCAGCTAGGTCTCCCTTTTGCCCTTTCGGTACAGGAGAGAATTGGATTTTTGAGACATAGTCTGCTTTCCAATTTTTTGAGAGAAATCTTAAGATTGATTTTTCCATCACACAGAAAAGTTTATAAAGTTTATAAAGTTCGTAAAGTTTATAAAGTAATGAGCCTTAAATTCAAAAAAATCTGTATCATCGATAACTACGACTCTTTTACCTATAATCTGGCGGATTATTTTCGTCGACTAGATTGCTTCGTCACCATTTATCTAAATGATATAGAGACTAGTAAGATTGATGAATGTGAACCAGAACTGATCGTCATCTCACCAGGTCCCTCGGCCCCAAAAAAATCCGGAAATTTAATGAAAATCATAGACAAATATCACCGAAAATATCCCATGTTCGGAGTATGTCTGGGGCATCAGGCTTTTATCGAATACTTCGGAGGAAGCTTGAAATTTGTAAAACCGGTCCATGGAAAATCCACAAAAATACATCATGACGGGAAAACTATTTTTTCAGAACTCAGTCAGGATTTTTTAGGAGGGCGGTATCATTCTTTAGCTGCTGACAAAGTGCCGGACTGTTTTGAGATTTCCGCTACCAGCGAAGGAATAATAATGGCCGTCCGCCATAAACATTTTCCCATAGAAGGGGTACAATTTCACCCGGAGTCAATCTTGACTACAAAAGGACAAAACGGGTTTCGGATGATTGAAAATGTAGTGAATAAAAATATTATTACAAAATAAAGTTGACAAAGCGTAAACACTGAGATATTGTATCGATAAATAAAAAGAAATAACAAATGAACTGCATTAAGCAGTTCTTTATATTTTTTATTAATTCTAATGAAAAAATCGTTCATTCTCGGTATCGGCTTAGTATTTCTTATCGGAATTCTTGTTCCTCTCTCGGAGGCTTCTCGGGATATTTATCATTCTTATCTATTATCGGAAGGGAAGAAAAAGGAGCGCCGTTATTCCAGTAGAATTGCCCCATTTAATTACAAAGGGCGTTCAAGAAAAAGCCAAAAAACGTTTTCTCCCTATCCACATTACAGAGGGCAGGTTCGTTTTCCGGAGAAAGTAGCTGTCAAAAGAAGGCCGGAGTTTAATAACAAAAAAGCTCAAAAGATTCCTTTTTATTTTTCACTGCCAAAAGGATTCAGGCGAGTTGAAGACACGCTTGACTGGAGTAGTGGGACTCTGGAGTCTCAAAAAGGAACCTCTGTTTTTAAGGTTATTGCCACGGATTATCGTTGCGAAGGAGGAAGTAATTATAAAAAATACTGCCTGAAACAAGCCGCAGAAGAACTTTTTAACGTCCTGAAAAAAGAATTTCCGGGAATGAGTGTTCGGGAAAAGAAAGCAATTTCGCTCCGAACTTTAGATCCGATTCAGCCAAACAAGAGGAAGCTGGGATGGTACATAAAGCTTCAAAATAGAGAAGAAACAGTTTCACAGTTGGTTTTGCTTGAACCGACCCATGAATTTTTATGGACGGTAGGGATAAAATCCCAAAACAATCCTGAAGGAATTTTGAATGACAAATATTCAACCCAAAAGATTATTAATTCCTTATTTGCAAAGCCGGAGTTTATTATAGCTTCCCGCCGGGTAGCGGCGAGAAAAATAGCAAAGCCGAGAGAAGTATCTTATCGCCGGTCTTCATCACACAGAATCCCAGTATATCTTACCTCTAGTTACCGTTCAGATGTAAAAATATCAGCCGATCAGATTCCTTTTGAGATGCAAGCGCCGAGAGGATTTGAAAAAATAATCGATACACTGGAATATGATTCGGGAGAAATAGTTTTAAAAGATAATAAAAATTCAACTATCCGAATAGTAGCTACCAATCAAAAATGCGAAGGAAACACACAAAGCAGAGATTCATATGAGAGGCGTTCTATACAGGAGTGCATCAATAACCAGGGAAAACTTTCAACAGAAGATTTAAGAAGTAAAACAGATATTCAAATTCTTCATGACGAAAGTACTATTGCTCGAACAACCATAGAACAAAGAGTATACCAGGAAGCGGGTCACTTTTTTATGGCCGTTGAAGATAAAAGCAAACGGCACGCCCAATTCACATTCAGAGATCCCCGAGACTATAATATCTGGAGGATTGAAATGGAAATGCCGGAGAGAGGAATGGGGTTCTTGAAAGAAACTCCGATGGTGAAGAAGGTGATTTCTTCTTTGTTTTTCAAGAAATAACTAAGAATCGGACAAGCGGTTTTTTTACTCGCCCGCTCGTGCTCTTATTTTAGGCAAAAACCTCAATAAGTAATCCAAATCCGAAAGCCCCTCAAGCAGTCTTTTTTTCATAAAATTAGAAATTGAAAAAGAATAAATATTTCCTTCCCGGTCCATAATTTCCTGATTTTCCAAATCAATCGTCAAATCTTCACCGGAAGCCAGGAATTTTTGCACTGTACTCTCTGGCAAAACAACAGGCAATATTTCATTTTTTTCCGCGTTGCCTTTAAAAATATCGGCAAATTCAGAAGTAATAATAACATCAATCCCTGCATCTTTTAATGCCCAGGGGGCATGCTCACGAGAAGATCCGCATCCGAAATTTTTCCCCGAGACAAGAATCCTTTGCTCTTTGAATTTGGGAAAATCAGGATCTGCCTTTCGAAGATTGGAAAACACATGCTTCCCCAGCCCTTTTTTTTCTGTGGTTTTCAAAAACTCTCCCGGAATAATGAGATCTGTATCGATGTCTTTTTGAGGAAGACAGACTATAGGGGAGGTAAAGCGTTTGAAAGTGTGTATCATAAATAAAGAAAATACAGTTTACACAGTTGTTCCCAAATGGCTGGATGGTTAAATGGCTAAATGGTTATAATGATTTTATCCAACCCTAAGCCATTTAACCATCCAGCCATTTAGCCATTTGAGAAATTAATTCCAGAAAGCAGCTTCTTATAGTTTTGCATAAAGGAGAATTTACACTGCTGTCTTCTCTCTCACAATTTCATCAATTTCTTTTACTACTTCAGGATTTTCTTTCAGAAACTTTACCGTATTTTGTTTTCCTTGTCCCAGCTTTTTCTTGGCATAAGAATAAAATGCGCCGGATTTTTCAATGACATTTGTTCTGACGCCTACTTCTATTAAATCACCTATCTTTGATATGCCTTCATTAAACAATATGTCTATTTCCGCTGTTCTGAAAGGCGGGGAGACTTTGTTTTTTACAATCTTTATTCTTGCTACATTCCCGTGCGCTTCTTTTTTATCTCCTGTTCCTTCTTCGATCTTAGCGCCTTTTCGGATCTCCATTCTTACAGAAGAATAAAACTTCAACGCGTTTCCTCCCGTCGTGGTTTCTGGGTTTCCGAACATCACGCCAATCTTCATTCGAATTTGATTAATAAACATGATACTTGTCCCCATTTTTGAAGCAACAGCGGTCAGCTTTCTTAATGCCCGACTCATAAGTCTTGCCTGCAGGCCCATATTCTGATCTCCCATCTCTCCTTCAATCTCTGCCCGAGGGGTAAGAGCCGCTACGCTGTCAATGATAATCAAATCCACTCCTCCCGATCTCACCAAGGCCTCGACAATATCAAGCGCTTGTTCTCCGGAATCAGGCTGGGAGAGAAGTAATTCGTCTACATTTATCCCGACCTTTCGTGCATATTCCGGATCTAGCGCGTGTTCCGCGTCAATAAAAGCGACTGTTCCTCCTTTTTTCTGAAATTCCGCGGCCGCGTGAAGGCAAATCGTTGTTTTCCCGGAGCTTTCCGGTCCATAAACTTCAATAATTCGTCCTTTCGGATATCCGCCTCCCAGAGCAAGATCAATGGAAATTGATCCAGAAGGAACTGTTTCAATATGGGCATGGTCATGTTCTCCCATTTTCATAATGGACCCTTTTCCGAAACTTTTTTCAATCTGCGCCAAAGCGGCATCTAAAGCGGCTTTTTTGTCATCTTTTACCATGAGAATTAGAATAAAGAATTACATATAAAAGAATTAAGGATTTCTGGATTTTATGCAAGGAAAGTTTGACTTATTAATAGTACTCTGCTATAGTTTACCAGATATTAAAGTCTAATTCTGGACTTTTTAACAATTTTTCCCCGACAAACAGAGGGAATAATAACTCAATAAAACCTTTTTAGGTTGAGTTAAACGATCTTTTAAAAATTTATTATTAAATACATATTGTATTTGAGCAGGTAAACATATTTTTACTAGCTCGATTTTTTAAACATATAAAACTAAAATTTATGGAAAAAGACAAACTTTCGCAGTGGCTTGAAAAGAAGGGGTTATATCCGGGAAAAAAAAGTACTAACAATTCTTTAAAACCCAAAATAAATCCCCCTACTGCACAAAAAACAAAAAGCCAAAAAACGAAATTCCCCAAAAAAACTAAAAAAACAAGGAGCGGAATAGCAAAACATTCAGGAAGACAGCAATTTTCAAAAACTGACCCGTTTTTGCACCGTCCGACGGTAGAAAAACGGGAACGTTTTCATCCGACTAAATTTCTTTCGACAATAAACGTCGGAGATATTCGTATTGTGCCTTTGGGGGGGGTGGAACAAGTGGGAGAAAATACGATGTTCCTTGAATGGGGGGATGACATCATAATTATTGATACCGGATTTTTATTTCCTTCTCCTGAACATTTGGGAATAGACGTTTTGGTTCCGGATATTTCCTATTTGAAAAAAAATAAGCATAAAATCCGCGGTATTATTTATACGCACGGCCATCTTGACCATATAGGAGGCGTGCCGTATACCGTTCCGGAGCTAGGATTTCCCCAAATGTATGCGACCCGGCTCACAAAGGAGCTTATTTTCGCGCAGTGCGACGAACACGGAATTAAAGACAAATTAAAAATTGCGGAAATTACTCCAAAGTCAAAAATCCGGCTTGGGAAATTTGAATTCGAATTTTTTCACATTAATCATTCCATTCCGGATGGAGTAGGGATTGTGGCCCATACTCCGTATGGATCGATTGTGCATTCTTCCGATTTCAAGTTTGACTATAATCCTTCAGATGACCAGCCTATTGATCTGAGTAGGATTGCGCAAATAGGAAAAAATGGAATTGCTTTAGCTATGGTAGATTCTACTAGTGCCGGAAAATCCGGCCATACCCTTTCGGAGTCAGTTATTGAAAACACCATTGCAAGAATCGTTCTTGACGCTAAGGGAAGGCTTATCATAGCGACTTTTGCTTCCAATATAGGCAGAATTTCCAAAATCATTGAAACCGCTGAAAAGTGCGGACGGACCGTTTTTATTTCCGGAAGGTCGATGGAAAAGAATATTGCTATTGCCAGGAAATTAAATTATTTGCGGTGTAAAGACAAAACACTTAATCGAATGGGGCCATTGGCGAGAAAACTTCCCCCCAATAGAGTATTGATTCTTTCTACCGGATCCCAGGGAGAAGAACTCGCAGCGCTTACCAGAATGGCTGCCGGCACTCATTCTGATGTTAAACTTAATGCTGAAGATACGGTGGTTTTTTCCTCATCTCCCATTCCGGGGAATGAAATAGCGATTGTTTCGGTACTGAATAATTTGGCGGAAATAGGAGTAAAGATGGTGGATTACCGGCAAATGGATATTCATGTTTCCGGGCACGGGCATGCGGAAGAATGTAAACTTATGACGTCCCTGCTTAACCCAAAATATTTTGCACCCATTCATGGGGAAGTGTACATGCGAAACGAACATCGGAATTTAATCATCGATAATTTACAAATAAAAAAGGAAAATACTTTTATGATGAAAAATGGCCAAGGAGTAGTCCTTAATGCCAAAGGGGCACGCCTTATGACAGAAAAAGAGCGCGTTGCCGGAAGAGAAACTCTTATCGAACTTGGAGAAAAAGTACATGACCAGGTGATGGAAGATAGAAAATTGATTTCTGATGCCGGAGTGATTTTTATTTCCATTCAGCATGAAAAAGGAACGATAAAAGAGGTTAACATTCGGGCTCGGGGATTTTTATACATGAACATGGAGCACGAGATTTTTAAACTTCTCGAAAAAACAATAAAGGAAACTTTTATCAGAAACTTCGATCCGGCAAGGCCTATTCGGGTGCTCGAAAAACCTCTAAAAATTTCCGCGCAGAAAATGATTCTTCAGAAGTTTAAGAAAGAACCTGTTATAGAAGTGATTTTGTAGTTTATAAGCAAAAGGAAACTTTCAAAATATTGAAAAATATCTTTCTAAAAGTACACTTAAGCGGATGCAAAAATATTTTACAAAAATCCTCATAGGAAGTAGTATAGCCATTATTCTAGGAACTTTGATTTATGTTTTTTGGCCTTCAATAACTCACGTTTTTACAGAAATAACGGAATTGTATTTTGAAGAAGATGCAGTTATTTCCGAAAACGAAGTGAAAAAAAAGAAAGGAATAACCAGGAAAATCTCTTACAGAGGGCGGATGAGGGAGGCGAAAAAATTAATTGAGCATGAATATTATACCATTGCCACTTTGGAGCTTTTATCGGCCATAAAAGAAAAACCGGATCTTATTGAACCTTACTTAATATTGGGAGAAGTTTACTTGAGGATGAACGCCCCTCTAAAACTGAAAAACCTGATTACCGAGCTAAATGAACGTTTTCCTGAAAATATTGATGTTTTCGTATTGGAGGTGAGAAGGCTTATTCTGGAAGGAGAATTTTCAAAAGTATTGGATTTTATCAGTGGGATGGGGGAATTGTCATCTCCCGACCTAAAATTTTATTTAGCAATGTTAAAAGCATTACAGAACGATCACGTCTCGGCGCAAAAAATATTAAGGGAATTGGAAGCGTTGGCTGTGAAATCCAAAGAATTTGCAATCATAAAAACAGGGGAGGCAAGTGAAGAGAATTCATTCGACCCATTCGACAAACTTAGGGTTTCCAACAAGCTCAGGACAAGTGAAGAAAATGAGGACAATAAAAATGAAAAAAGTTCCGTTTCATTGGAATTTACACACAAAGTGTCAGAGCTGGCTATTGTTTATGAAGAATTTGAAGAAATTACAGAAGGAAAAAACCCTCATCTTTTTGCGCTCCTTGCAAAGGCTTTGGCGCAGAATGCGGAAGGTAGATTGGCGAGGGAGTTTGCCGATACGGCTATTAAAGAGGATGTTTCTTATATTGATGCCTGGATTTTGCGCGGGTATGCGAATTTTTTATTAAAAGACACCGAGAATGCTTTAAAAGACTTGCGCCATGCGTACGAATTAGATCCAATCCGCCCAAGGGTTCATTATTTCCTGGCGCTTGCGCTTCATGAAGCCGGAAAAAATGAAGAAGCTGTGTTATTTTTTGAAAAAGCCCTTGAACATAAATTTGAATTTTCAGATGAAATTCGATGGAAATTAGTGGATATTTTCAACAAACAAAAAAAATACGGGCAGGTTTTAGACCTTTATAAGGAGCTATTGGATGAAACAGTCCCCCGGAAGAAGTTTACTACTGCAATGCATACTATTATAAACTTAATGAAAAATCCGAAAGCCGCACTGAAACTAACAGAAACTCTGGCTGAAAAAAAAACAGACAATGTTTTTATATTGAATATGCACTCATGGGCGCTTGTTGCAAATGAAAAATATATTGAGGCAGAAGAAGTTCTAAAAAAAGCCGAGGAACTTGAGCCGGAAAACCCACGAACATTTTTAAATTTTGGAGTGCTCTATGAGGCTCAAAATAAATTCGAAGCAGCAAAAAAATTCTATAAAAAAAGTTATGAACTCGGGAGTAATACAGAACAAAACACAGTTACCGATTTAGCGGCCCAAAAATACAACGAACTGATTGAACTCGAGAAAGAAATTCCTTTTACGTCTGATAAGGGAAGGCCGGCACATGCACCATAAAAGGGGCAAGGCCCTAATTAGCCTTTCTTTACAACCTTTGTTACTCGTACTTTGTTCCCGGGAGGGAAATATTTTATTTCATCCTTAAAAGCAAACCGTAGAATAGTAACCAACCCCAAACCATGAAATTCTCTTCTTGCTTTCTCCGTCGCTTCTTTCGGATTAGCGTTCAAGAGTTTTTGGTAGTCAAAACCAGGCCCATCGTCTTCAATAGTCAACTCGTATCGTATTTCTTGTTCAGTTTCTTTTACTTGAAAATGAGCTCTTACTTTTTTGCGGCGATTTTCCGGTAAATTACATCGTTTTTCAAGTTCCTCTCCAAAATCAACAGAACGATTTCTCATGAGTTCTGTTTTTTCTTCAGAAGAAAGTCCAATAATTCCGTATTCAAGTCCGTTCATTAGCAATTCATGAATAGCAGATTCAAAAAACATGGGAGCAGTTCCCGTATTCTTTCCAAAAAAAGAAGCCAATGCAATCGATAAATCCCTCACCTCCGAAGGTGTGTGACAACTTCCTTTGTATTCCTTAGTAAGTAGTCCCAAGGCATCAAGAACTCTTTCTTTTTCCTGATTAGAAATATCTTGAAAAATCCCCTCTATTCGAACGCGCTTATTTGCATACACGAAGACTTCCCCCATAGAACGAATAGTAACAATATGACCCTCTTCATGTTTTAATTCGTGAGAAATATCATATTTAGCGCTACCTATTTTTTTTTCGCTTACCTCTTGATTAATTTTCGCATTTTTAATAGCCAATTCTAATTCCTCTTTTACTCTGTTTTGATCTTTCTCAGAAACTAATTTAATAAATTGATCAACTCCATTGAGACAGTCTAAATCTTTTCCCAACAGCTTCCTAAATACTGGGGAATGCGCTATCTTCCCGCTTTGCATGTCCCATTCCCAACTTCCAATACTAGCTATTTCTTGGGCATGACATAGTTTTTCATGATTCCTTTGAAGAGCCCTTTCTGTTTTCTTTTGCTCAATTATTCCAGCCAAAACATTAGCTAATCCCCATAGATAAGGCCTTACTTCTTCCTGATTATTTTCCTGTCCGGCTTGAAGATAAAGATTTAACACGCCCAAGAGTTTTTCTTTTGAAATCATGGGAACACAATAATGGCCATGATTATGTATTCCCTCGTAAGTAATCTCATGTGCTCCGGGATTATCCGGATCCAAATGAGTTGAATGAATAATATCCTTACGTTCTGCTGCTTGCCCGCATAAGCATCTTCCGACCCTAATCCGCGCACACTTTACTAAAAGCTGGGGATCTAGATCTTTTTGAGTTTTGAGAACCAGTTCGTTTTGATCATTCATTAAAAAAATAGATCCCTTTGACTCAATCGCCAACCAAGGATCGGACAGGATTATATCGAGACAGTCCACGAGCAACTGATCAAGTGTTAAATCCTCACGGGCTTTTTCATTTAAAGAATTTATCGTTTCAAGCATTTGAGCTCGACGATCATTTGTCTCCTTGTTTGTATCAAGTGATATGGTCATTGTAAATCTCTAAACAAGGCCATGATATCACTATCTAGCTCATTTGTCAACAGAAACTCTAAATATCTTTTTTTTTGTTTTTCATAAATCACCCGACTCACCACTAAAGCCACTTCCGCACGGGTAATATTATCTCCCGGTCTGAATTCATCACTTACGATTCCTTTTAGAAACCCATTTTCTTTTGCATAAGCCACATGCTTTGCAAACCAAGCATCAGCAGGGGCATCCAAAAATGGGGCAGAAGTTACTTGTTTTACATCATCAAATGTGGCTAATTCTATTATAACTTTCAAAGCAGCCGCTCTGGTAACATATTCATCCGGATAAAACTTCCCTTCCCGCCCTTCAATAGCCCCTATTAATTGCGCAAAACGGATGAATGGCGCATACCAGGCATCTTGGGAAACATCTTCAAATAATTTTATTTGTTCATTTTCTGAAATCTCCTTTTCCGATAAGCTTCCGGCAATTTTTACCAACTCGGCTCGGGTTATAAAATCATCAGGATGAAATTTTTGATCTGATTTTCCTTCAACAATTCCTAATTCATAAAGATAATCAATGTATTCTCGTGCCCAATGGTAAGTAACATCCTCAAAAATAATTCTCTCTTTCGGATTTTCTTCAAACGAAGAAGCCAAATAATTATCTTCCTCAGGAGTTTTAATATGGCGGACTACCGGAGAATACTTTATTTCAACATTGGTTATTATGTTGCTTCTTTGCATTGGATTTCTACCCGAATTTGAATTTATCTGATTCCATTCTTTTTCTCTCTTTTCCTCAAACCGGGAAGGCCGGTCTTCAAAAATTGCTGCTTGTTCTTCTGGAGAGTTTTCTATTTTTCTTTGTATTGGGGATCGCTCTGATTTAGGATTTAACGGATTCCATTCTTTAGTAGGGACATGCCGGGAGGGGGGATTATCAATTCGGAATTTTCTGTTTTTAAAAAGAGCTGTATATGCTTCAGGATCATGTACCAGGTGTTTTTGTATTGGCGTCCTGGTAGTATCCGGATTTACAGGATTCCAGGCTGTTTTATTTGCAGGAAGTAATTCCTGCTGATAAGAAAAATCAGCAATAACTTCTTTTTCAAATTCTTGAGTTGAACCGACGGAATAAATATCAACCGCTTCCTCCGGTAGTTTTTTGCTCCCGTAAATTTGCTCACGTACAAGAGTTGTCACTTTTTCAAAGAGCCCTTTTTTAATTTCTGGATTTGTATCCTTTTTATGGCGAGCCTTATGAAGTTCATAAGCATTAATAAACCACCCGGCAAATTCTGAACGAAGGAGTAGATGATCAGATTTAAATCTCTGCTTCTGAAAAGGAGCCAAACCATTTTTAGCCACCCCTAAATTAAATACATAGCTCATTAATCGAGTTGCCTCTCCTTTTGTCGGGAACGTATTTTTATCAAAATCCTCATGAATTAACCGTTCTCTTAAAGCCATATAAAATAAACGGTTCTTTTCGTCTTTATTCATCTGTATTTTCTCTAGCCTAGGTAATTCAGATTTTTTTAATTCAAGTAAAGAAGCTATTTTTTCATACTTCGCCCGAAGTAATGCATTGAGTAATTCGTCCCATGTTAATGGATCGTTTGGATTGAATTTGTGATCCGTTTTATTGGAGAAGGAGGTGTTGGGTACTCTCCTACGGCAAATTTTGAGAAATGATATGTCCACACGAGCATATTAACTCCGGTTCGATAATAACACTCTTTTGGAAAAATAATCCCCTCTCCGTCTGCATTTTGGCATTGATCCGTAATTTCATTCCAGGTGATTCCTCCATCTGTACTATAAAAAGGAGTGCCAGAACTTGAAGGAAACATGATTTTTACGGGTTTATCAAAAAGTAGTGTAGAGTCCTCCGCCCCCACGGATACGCTTCTCCTTAGGAACTGTAACAAAATAACTTCCCTAAAATAGACAAATATTTATAATGAGGA
>CAYVJW010000003.1:0-31352 GCA_964451885.1 uncultured Candidatus Peribacteria bacterium
TATATTTTTATCAGTTTACTTCTCAACACATCACATCAAAATGGAACTTTGCCCTAAATTTGCCTTGCGGTATTTGACAAAATTAATAAAATTCATGGGTATTATTTTGTAAACAAAAATGAATACCCTTTTTCAAAAACTCCATCAAATCTGGACCACCAAACAACTTCGTGATCGGATTTTATTTACTATTTTGATCCTCATTATTTTCCGTCTTGCCGCACATGTGACGATACCTGGAGCAGATATAAAGGCTATCCGCGCCGTAATAGACACACCGAACCAGGGATCGATTTTGAGCGTTTTTTCCCTTTTGACAGGAGGAGCAATGGAAAATTTTTCCATTGTTTTGATGGGACTTACGCCCTACATTAACGCCTCAATCATTATGCAACTTTTGGCGGTTATAGTGCCGAGCCTGGAAAACCTGAAAAAAGAAGGAGAAAGCGGGCAGAAAAAAATAAGCCAGTATACCCGGATGCTGACAGTGCCTTTAGCTTTTGTGCAGAGCTACGGGATGATGCTCCTGATTAACCGCTTTTCGCCCATGCCCATCATTGATACGGACATTGCCTCCATGCTCCCGATGATGGTGACGGTCACCGCCGGAACTATGTTTCTCATGTGGCTGGGAGAACTGGTGACGGAAAAAGGCATTGGGAACGGAATTTCCATCATAATTTTCGCGGGAATCGTTGCTACCGTACCGCAGCAAATAGCCGGAGCATTTCAGGCAGCGACTTTACCAGTAATATTAGCATTGATAATAGCGACCATGGCACTGACTATATTTGTTGTCTACGTGTCCGAAGCGGATCGGCGGGTGCCGGTGATCTATGCCTCCCGAAAGACAAAACACCAGCAGAAATCTTTCTTGCCCTTAAAGATTAATCAAGCAGGAATGATCCCGATCATCTTCGCGGTATCCATGCTTTCGATGCCATCTATCATGTCCCAGTTTTTTATCGAATCGGATTCTGCTAGCCTTCGAAATTTTGCAGAGTTTACCTTAAAATATATAAATCCGAGTTCTCCAACACTTTGGTATAATATTTTTTATGCCCTTCTAATATTCGGGTTTACCTACTTTTACGTTTCCATTGTGTTTGAGCCGAAAAAAGTTGCGGAAAATATCCAAAAAAGAGGCGGTTTTGTCCCCGGATACCGTCCGGGTACGGAAACAGAAACTTTCTTCGATAAAGTAATTAACCGTTTATGTTTCTGGGGAGGGGCTTTTCTGGCTTTTGTAGCAGTGGTTCCAATGTTCTTTGAACGCTGGGTAGGAGGCGGGAGCGGCTCGATTTCCCTCTTTATTTCCGGTGCGGGAATGATCATTGTGGTGTCCGTGGTACTCGACCTTATTCGAAGAATCAATGCGCAGTTGGTGATGCATGATTATGATAAGTTGTAAGGAGAATGTGAGTCATCAGTGAGTTATTTCCCCCTGTGAAGGGGGACTAAGGGGGTTAAATCCGAAGGAAACACAGAAGTGTTCATAGTTTTGTCTACAATTTTGTGCTAATTGTCTACGGCTTTAATCCCATAAATTCCATTTAAAAAGGGGGCTTTAGATGATTTGGTAGATGATTTCGCCTTGACAATTATCGCATTATGGTGTATATAAAATCATAATTATTAACCCCCTTTATTATGGTAGTATTAGTAAAAGATTCGTGGAATGAAGTTCGTGTCAGTTATGATCCGGAAAGTGAAGATCCAGAAGTTATTCAGCAAACTGTTGTTGATTGTCTGTCTGATGAACAGGAGGAGTTATTACAACATACATGGGTTGATAACTCGGGTTATGTGAATTTTAGGTTTCCGGCAAGTGAAGAAGCAAATGGAGTAGTAATATCAATTAGGGGGGTATTAAAACGAACGGTGTATAATAGTGAGATGATGCGTGAAGATGATAATAGCGGTCCGCTTCCGATTAGAGAAGCCAGAAATTATTCTGAAGAAGATGGCGTTAGAGAACTCACAAGAGAAGAAATTACTAAACTTAATGCATTTCATCGTTATGATATAAATACTAATGCCCCTTATAGTCGATTTGAAATGGTTAATGGAAAAAAGTATTTTTTCCTGGAAACAGATTATGGAACCTATCTTCTGAATGAACAACAACACAAAAGTATGTGGTGGTATTCAGAAAATAACGGTCGATCATTGGATGATATTTTAGGAGTAAAAGGCATTATGGAATAAAAAAATTAATACGTTTAATCTTCCAATGCCGGCCCAAACCTCGGGCCGGCAAAATTTTATAAAGCTAGCTTTAGGTTGCTAGTTTTTTTAGAATAACTAAAAACAAATAACTAAGATCTAACAACTATATGAACATCCACTTCATCGGCATAGGCGGCATCGGTATCTCAGCTTTAGCTCAATTTTGCCATAAACGGGGAGACACAATCACCGGTTCGGAAATATCTGAAACAAGTATTTTAAAAAACTTAAGAGCACAGGGAATTGATATCGTTATTCCACAGAAATTAGAAAATATCCCGAAAAATTGCGATTTAGTAATCTACACAGAGGCAGTGTCTTTAGATAATCCTGAACGCAGAGAGGCCAAAAATAGAGATATACCAGTAAAATCCTATTTTCAGTACCTCGGGGAGATTTCAAAAGATTTCAACACCATTGCCGTTTGTGGCACGCATGGAAAAACGACGACAGTAGGCCTTCTTTCCTCCGGATTTCAGGCCGCAAAATTTGACGCGACAGTTTTTGTAGGCTCAAAACTTCGAGAATTTAAAGATTCCAATTTTTATCGGGGAACAAATGATTTTTTGTTGCTGGAAGCTTGTGAGTACCGAAATAATTTCCAGTTTTTACGCCCGGAAATTGTGATCTTAACAAACGCAGAACTTGACCACACGGATTATTACCTTAATCAGTCCCATTATCGGGACATATTCACAGAATTTTGCAGTCGCGCGCATACGGTGATCCATCATGAAGATGATCTGGATGCGCACATGATATTGCAGAAATTTTCCGGAAAACGCATCGCTGTGCCACAAAATACGCCAGAAAGCATTACTCTTGAAATTTCAGGGCACCATAATCGAAAAAATGCCGCTTTAGCGCTGACATTGAGTGAAGAACTTGGACTACCGGCGGAAGATTTTAAAAAGGGGCTAAAAAATTATACCGGAGCCTGGAGGAGGCAGGAGTATTTAGGCGAAAAAAACGATATAAAAATATTTGATGATTACGGGCATCATCCGACAGAGGTTGCCGCTACCCTCCAAGCCTTTCGAGAACATTTCCCGGGCAAACGTATCGGTTTAATCTTCGAACCGCATCAGTTTTCCCGCACAAAACAGTTTTTTGACGAGTTTTGCGAAGTATTATCCCAGGCAGACGAAACAGGAATTTTTCCCATATATGAGGCTAGAGATTCGGAGGAAGACAAAAAATCAGTTTCTATAAAAGACTTGATTTCAAATATTCCAAATTCAATGCCGATAAAAAATCACGAAAATATAAATAAGTTTGCAAAAAGATTGTCTCCGGGCGATATATTGATTTTTATGGGAGCGGGGGATATAGATGAATTTGCTAGAAAGTTTATGAATTCCTACATTTAAATGTGCTTTGAAGGCGACACGGCGCCGTGTCGCCTTCACGTGAGTCGTTATATTTCTATTGTAGATTAACATTAATAATTCCGAATCTAAAAAAGCCGGCTTCCGCCGGCTTTTTCTTTATATTTGTGTTTATTTTTATTTGATATAAAAAGTAGAGTTAGTTCTTTTTTCTAGCTACCCCGATAATCATCAAAATAATGCCTATAACAGCTAGAGCAGCAAAAATTTCCGGGCCGGTACTGGGCAGCAAAGGAGCTGAACCATGAACAGGCTCTTCTTTTTCTATCGTTTGCACATCTTTTTTCTTAGCCTCATCATATATTGTAAAATCATTCACATTATGATCTTCATATCTATCTCTTATCTGAAGGATATAATTCAAGAAGCCGTCATCTTGATCGGAAACTTGTTCCTCTTCTGTTTCATCAGGCGCTCTTACAGACTTAGCTGCGTCAATCTTCCGTGCTCTTTCCAACTCATCGGGCTCAACCGAACCTTCATCTACTGTTTTAGCAATCTGGGCACGGGAACCGCGGTAACGTATATATCCGCCTCGTATATCCGGTGCTTTGGTTTCTTCTAAAATATCCTCCTCTTCAAATTCTTCTGAAACTTCATCAAATTCTTCATCTTCAAATTCATCAAATTTTGTCGTAAGGCAACTACTCCCGTCTTCACTTAATTCAAATCCTCGATCACAATCAATAATACAATTTGGAATTCTTCCTACGGTCCCATTTTCAACGCTTGTTTTTGGGCATTTAGAGAAAGATTCTTTTATCAAAGCAAGAGAATTAGCGTCTGAAACTTCAAGAGCACAAAGACCATCCTGAACAAAACAGAATTCCTCGGATTTAATTTCCCAGTCTTCATTGCTTTGAGGATAAGCAACCCATAATCTCACACCGTCACTTTCATTAACAGGGAGCACTACTGCGGCAGAAGGAGAATATGAGAAAGTTTCATTTGCCAGCCCCCATAAAAAAGCATCGACGATCACCGAACCGTCACCTTTTTGTAAACCCGGAGGAAATTTTATCTTATCATAGCTGGGAAGCCTTCCAGAAGAAGGAGCGGAAAATTGTCCTTCCCACCAGGTTTTACGCATAACATCTGCATCCCATGTTCTTTTACTGGTAATAGTTGTCCCTCCGGAAATCATTATTCGCGGAAAACTTCCGATCCGGGTATCGGCTACCGTTACCGTACCGACCCCTTCGATCGTGACAGAGCTTGATCCGCTAGTGGCCTCAGGATTACTGGGATCACTTACTCCTTCGATCAATACCCCTCTTTCAAAATATAAGTCTTCATCAACAGGTCCTGAGATAGTGGGAACAGCCATTGCTGTTAGTGGAATACTTAGAAACAAAAAACTGAAAGCGAAGGCTGAAAGTCGTTTCATTTGAAAAAAAGATATAAGAGAGTAAACAACTTCGATTCTATTAATTTCTCAGTAGTGTGCAATTTATTTATTCAAAATTAGGTAGAATTTGATGTGTTTTTATGTTTTTGTATAACTCATTTTTAGTTTTTTGTTTTTAATTTTTTGTTTATAATTTTTTAGTGATTTTTATGTATTAATGGGCAAGAATGTTAAAAAAGTTAATTTTCACAGTTTATTTATTTTTTCCGTTTGTAGTATATGCAAACCAAAACATAAACCTTCAGCTTTCTGTTGATCGTCAGGAAATTGAGGTTGGTGAGGAATTTTATATTAAAATCAATCTCGACCTGGAAAATTCGGAAAGCCAAATTGACCTCCAAAGGATTGTTGTCCCCGGATTAGAAAATTATCAGCAAATTGGATCATCTCAATCGACACAGGCGATAATTATTAACGGAAAAGTAACCACGTCTTCATCAATTGAAAAAACGGTCATAGCTCACAAAACAGGAGATTTTCAATTGGGACCTGTGAATTTTGCACTAAAAAGCTCTTCCGGCAGCACAATGAATGTAAAAAGCAATAGTTTAAAAGTAGTAGTGAAAGATGTTTCACCTCAAATGATTCCAAGTGAAAAAAGCATTGAAACAAATGAAATTGAAGCCACAAAGGATATATTGAATAAGAAACAAAAATCTATTAAATTCCCTTTTCCTTCAAAAGGAATAAAAGTTTTTCTCGCTTTTTTTCTTATAGGAGGAGGAATTGCCATTTCTTTCTATGCAAGGAGAAAGAAAGAAGATGACAAAATAACTTCCAAAAAGAAATTGCCGGATGAAAAAAAAGGAAAAATTAAACTGATTGTTCCTAAAATCGGAGATGCCGATTTCTATGAAAAACTACGTCAATTTATTGTCGATTACCTTCATCAGATGAAGTCGATAAACGCCAAAGCAATGACTACAAAAGAAATGTCAGAACATTTAAAAAATGCCCCGGAAATAAAAGAAATCTTAATTGCATATGATAATTACAAGTATGCAGGAGAAGAAGGTGATAGAAAGCATTTATTGGAGATAGCGAGAAAATTAATTACTCATTAATCATTAAAAATCATGAACGCTCAAATCAAAGAAACGCAAAAAATCGTGGACGGCAAGTCCGAACAATTGCATGCCATTCAGGAAGAAATGGCGAAAGTAATTGTAGGGCAAAAATCGTTAGTCAGCCGATTGCTGGTAGCACTTATTTGCCACGGGCATATCCTATTGGAAGGAGTTCCCGGGCTTGCGAAGACGACATCTATTGCAACATTGGCAAAAATTTTAAAACTAAAATTCCAAAGGATTCAGTTTACACCGGATCTCCTTCCTTCCGATCTCATAGGGAGCCGGGTTTTCAATCCGAAAGACCATTCTTTTTACATAAAAAAAGGACCGGTTTTTGCCAATTTTATATTAGCTGACGAGATAAATCGCAGTCCGGCAAAAGTCCAAAGTGCTTTATTGGAGGCTATGCAAGAACAGCAAGTAACTATCGGAGAGGAAACGTTCCCGCTTCAGAATCCTTTTTTTGTAATGGCGACACAAAACCCGTTGGAACAAGAAGGAACATATCCGTTACCGGAAGCCCAAGTAGACCGTTTTTTAATGAAAACAGTCATCGATTACCCCACAGAAGAAGAAGAGATAGAAATTATGAATCGCGCAGAGCATGCAGGAGATCAGAAGGTAGAATCTATTTTGACCGGAAAATGTGTTTTAGAACTGCAAAAAGTTGTAGAACAAATTTATATGGACCCGAGCATCAAAAATTATATCAAAGAAATCGTCTTTGCTTCCCGGTACCCGAAAGATAAGGGTATAGAAGAACTTGAAGGATTAATCGCCTACGGAGGTTCCCCCAGAGCTTCTATCAGTCTTATGAAAACAGCAAAAGCAATAGCCTTCCTTCAAGGCCGGGCTTATGTTATCCCGGAAGATGTAAAAGAAATTGCCATGGATGTGTTGCGACATAGAATCATACCGACTTATGAGGCGGAAGCGGAAGGAGTGACGGCGGAGGTGCTGGTGGAGAAATTGTTGGGGAATGTTAAGGTGCCTTAGCAGTGAACAATGAACAATTGTATCAGGCTATTTTTAAATTTAAAATTTCGAGATTCACATTTCTGTGTAAAAGCCGCTTATTGCTTCTCTAAAAAATTGTTCTGCTTTTTGAGGGCTAAATACAGAAATTTTTCTTTCTCCAGATCTCAGACCTGATTCGGCATCTATAGAAAATTTAGGTGTTCCAAGCCCTGTTTTTAATTGTTGTACGGTATTGGCTACGTTCTTAGGAGATAATCCTCCGGCGAAAGCTGGTTTTAATTTAGTTTCTCGCATTATTAATTTCCCGGTTTTCGAGCAAGCAGAGACATTCATTGTTTTTCCTTTTCCATGTGATTCATCCACAAAAGCATAATCAACAAAATTGCCGTAATCTGTTAAGTCGGAAGCAATATTATCGTCAGCATGAACGGGGAGGATTAGTCCTAAATTCGGATATTTTGTTCTGATGCGTTGAAATACTTCTTTCGGTATTCTGCCGAGTGTAAAATTAACCTGTAAGCCATGGCATAAATTTTCTTCGTACATATTTCTCGTTTCCATCAACCGATCAATATTGTGTTCTAATTGTTCACTATTTCTGCTTGAAAAATGAATAACCGTAAAAATACGATCTCTTTTTTCCAAAACGCTCTCAAATATTCGTGGAATGAGTTCTAAAGCCGGATCGCGTCTTGATTCTGCCCCTGCTAAAGTCACATCGGTTACGGCTACACCAATTTGAGCTTCATGAAAATGGCTGGTAATTCCTTCTAAATTCCTGTTAACTGATTCAGCACAACAGACCGCATCGTCTATGTTGTTGATACCAACTAGGCCGATGTAATCGGGAGTGTTTTTCATGATATTAAATTGAATTTATAGCTAATTTCTTATATCATTTTACAAAAAAGTAAAGCATTAAATGGATACAAAAGATTTAATTTCCAAGGTCCGCCACCTCGATATCTTCACCAGCCGAAACGTAACAGAAGTATTCGCAGGAAATTACAAATCATCTTTCAAAGGGCAGGGAATGGAAATTGCCGATGTGAGGGAATATGCTGATGGAGATGACGCGCGGCATATTGACTGGATTGTAACGGCCAGACAAGAGAAGCCGTATATCAAACAATATCAGGAAACACGGGAACTGACGACTATTGTCATGATGGACTTATCGGCCTCCATGAACTTTACCTCTACGGGAAGAACAAAACAGGAAGCGGCTTTGGAACTAGCGGCTATTTTACTGTTTTCGGCGTTGAAAATGAACGATAAATTTGGAGCAATTCTTTTTTCGGAAGAAGGGGAGAAATACATTCCTCCCAAAAAAGGAAAATCACACTTACTACGTATTTTTCGAGAAATTATCCTTGGATTTGAACAGAATTACAAAAAAAGCTATCCCAAAAAAGCTCTGGATTTTCTGAATAACATAGTCCGGGCGCAGTCCATTTGCTTCTTTGTAGGAGATGAAATAACAGAAGAAATGGCCCCGCAAATAAAAATAGCGAATAAAAAACATGATTTTGTGTACTTAAACGTTTTTGATCCCTTTGAAAGGAAAATTACGCATTCTGATTTTTTGGAAATAGAGGATCCGGAGACCGGGGAACAAATGATAATAGACCTTTCAAATGAAAAACTCCGAAAAAGATTTGAAGATTTAAGAAAACAAAAGTTGGAGGCCATGAGAAGCATCGTTCGAAAAAATCAAATAGAAATGGTGGACGTTTCTACGGAGGATAATGTGTATAGGGAGTTGTTGTTGTTTTTTAAGCGGAGGCAGGCACGGTATTAAAAAATTTGAGTACAAAAATGACTAGTTTTTATCTATCTTAAAGTTTATTTAACACTTATTATGGAAGACATTCATCCAATAAAGCCCGTCATCCACACCCCCCTTTTCACAGAAACTCAAATCTTCATTTTTTGGGCGGTGGGAGCATTAATATTAGGGTGGATACTTGTATTTATAGGATTTAAGTTATGGAAAAAATATATGGAAAAGAAAGCCATTCAAGCAGAGGAAAGAATAAAAGTGAAGAATTACCGGAATGAAGCACTAAAAGCCTTAAGAAAATTAAAACCGAAAATTGAGGCTCAAGAATTTAAGGCCTTTTACCTGGGAGTGACGAAAGTGATAAAAACTTATCTTTCGCACAGATATCAGAAAAAAATAACAAAATTAACCACCACAGAAACTATGTGTTTAAGAAAGTTTTCTACTACTATGGCCGATTTAATTAACCAATTTTTAACCAAAGTAGATGAAGCAAAATTTGCCAATGAAAATTTAAAAATATCTTGTGCGGAGGAAGTTTATGAGATTGCGAGAAAAATTATAAACTGTACGAAATGATATTGATTTTTAGTTATAATTAACTAAAATTAAAACATGCAAATTGTATTGAACATTCCTTCAAAATACGATTCTTATGATCAAACTTTATTGGAAAAGAAACTCAATAAAAACATTGAGAAGATTCTTTTTGAATTAGAGCTTTTAGAAGATTACAAAGAAGCTCAAACGGCTGATGATTCTCGATTTTATAATCTTTAAATGGCTTCAGAAATTTCAGAAATTCGGGAATTTGATAAAGCCGTAAGATATTTAAAATCAAGAAATTTAATTTTGGCTTACAAAAAAGCAAAAGAAATATTGCTCTTGGGTGACAAGAAACGAGTTGAATTTAAATTGAGAAAACCAAAGAATAATCAGATATATCAGTTTCGAATAACCAGGAAATACCGTGCTTTCGGTTACTTTAAAGCTCATCGGTTTATGGTTTTTAAAATCAGTGATCATCAAGAAAAATAATCCGAATGAATTTCGCCAATCCAGAATTTTTTTATTTGCTCCTTTTTATTCCCATTTACCTGGGAATAATCTGGTATAAAAAAAGAACAAAAAAAGATGCCGTTTGGATCTCGGTTTTTAAGGATTTGAAAATCTCTCGTGGATATACTTTCTGGAGATATGCTCCATATTTAAACCATATTTTAATAGTGTTATTGATCACATTTTTTATTCTAACTTTAACGCGTCCCCGGGATGAACACGAAAAACAAAAAATGAGCAAAGAGGGGATTGATATTATCATTGCCCTCGACGTATCGGAATCAATGCTTGCCGAAGACCTGAAACCAAACCGTATAGAAGCCGCAAAGGGGCACATCAAAAATTTTATAAAAGAACTCGAATCTGACCGCGCCGGAATAGTTGTTTTTTCAGGGCAGGCATTTACCCAGAGCCCTTTATCATTTGATTACAACATTCTGGAGGAATATTTGAACCAAATTTCAACCGGAAGCATAAACCAGAGGGTAAGAGGATTAAATGGAACAGCTGTGGGAGATGCGATATTAGCCGCCATAAATCGTTTCAAAAAATCAGAAGAACGCTCCAAAGTCTTGATACTGCTCACAGACGGAGATGCAAATACAGGGGTAAACCCGGAAATCGCCGCCAAAATGGCACGTAAAGAAGATATAAAGATTTACACGATTGGAATCGGAAAAGAAGGCGGGGCGCCAATCCCCTACATCGATCAGCTCGGACGCAAACAATACGCCAGGGATTGGAGAGGGCGTCAGGTAATCACTACTTTTAATGAAAAAGCCCTAAAATCCATAGCTGACATCGGAAAAGGTCATTATTTCCGTGCCGATAACGCCTCTTCTTTCAAAAAAATATTTAAAGATATCAACGAAATGGAAAAACAAAAGATAGAAATAAATACTGTGACGGAATATTCAGAGAATTTTTTGCCTTTTCTGTATGCGACTTTTGGTGTGTTTTTCATGTTTTTGGTGTTGAATTCTTTCCGGGTATTAAAATCCTAATACTAAAATGCATTAAAAATCGGACTTGATAAAATCCGCTAAAGGTGACACGGCGCCGTGTCACCTTCAGGTAGGGTGCAGTATTTCTAGCAGATTAGTGTTAGGGACTTGGCAGAAAATAAGTTACCAAGTTTGATGAGATTTTTTTTCGTGTACGAGAAAGAGAAGCTGAGTCATATTATAATATGGCGAAGTTTTTCTGACGAAGTACACGGAGAAAAAGATATTAAAATTGGTAAGTTATTTACTGCTAAGTCCCTTAGGGAAATACAGATTGTTTTCTAAGTTCTAAGCTCTAAGTTCTACCATCTTTCCGCATAGCGGATACCCTCCCAAACTTCCGCTTCCCCACCTTCAAAACCATCGGCGTCCCCGAAACCTTCACCACCATCGTCGGATCACTTATTTTTTCTCCGTCCAACGAAACCCCCCCTTCTTGCACCAACCGCCTCGCATCCGAGTTTGAAGGTGAAAATTTGGCTACCTGAGTGATCAAATTTAGAAGTCCTATTTCTTTTTTTTCCACTTTAAACTCCGGCATTTCATCCGGCACTTCTTTTTTTACAAATTTCTGAAAAAAATCCTGTTCGGCGGTTTTGGCCATAGCCTGATCATGAAAATTACTAACAATGACTTTTCCCAAATGCACTTTAGCGTCACGAGGGTTGCTTTTTATTAAATGATTTACTTCGTCTAAATTTTCATCAGTGAGAAGCTCAAAATAATTTAACATCACTTTATCAGGGATAGACATAATCTTTCCGAACATCTCCTGAGGAGTGTCCATGATGGCAATATAATTATTTAAAGACTTTGACATCTTTTCATGACCATCGGTTCCCACTAAAATAGGCCAAGTAAGAACATTTTGCTCCGGTTGGCCGTAAAGCTTTTGCATGGGCCTTCCACAGAGGAGATTAAAAAATTGATCTGTCCCCCCAACTTCTACATCCGCTTTGAGTATTACGGAATCATAAGCCACCATCAAAGGATATAAAAATTCGTGAACCATCACGGCTCGACCGGCTTTTAATCGCTCCTGGAACATATCTCGTTCCATCATTCGAGAAGCAGAAAAGTTTGCCGCCATTTTCAGAAGCTCTTCAAATGAAAGTTTTGCCAGCCAATCACGATTATTTCTGATTTCACACTTTTTAATATCCAAAATCTTTCCGGCCTGCTCTAAATAATTTGCAGCATTCTTATCGATTTCCTCATAAGTCAAAGGTTGTCTGGCTTCAGCTTTTCCTGAAGGATCTCCGATAGTTGCCGTAAAACCGCCAAAAAGCAAAACAACAGTGTGTCCCGCATTCTGAAATTGTTTTAATTTTCTCAGTCCAACGGAATGACCCAAAGTTAAATCATGCCCAGTAGGGTCAATTCCTAACTTCACCCGAAGTTTTTTTCCGGATTTTAATTTTTTCTCCAGATCCTCGCGGACAATCACATCTACCGTTCCGCGATCCAAAAGTTCTGAAATTTCATGATGAGTCATTATTTTTAGTAATTTAGAAAACAACAGGATTGTATTTTTAACCACAAAAAATTCAACTTTTCCTCATTCTTCCATTAAAATCTACCCATGAGACTCCTAAAGCAAAAAATCCTGGAAGTTGACTTCTCTCCCGTAAAAAAAGAAGTGTACTGGTGGACAGGATGTGGGCTCTTTCTTATTGCTATAGGAAAACTGCTTGATAATTTTGTTTTTGGAGTTCTGCAGGGGGAATGGCGTCATCCGTTATTGGATGAAGGGATTGTTTTTCTGACAGAACGGTTAATCTGGGGGATTCTGGCATTATTTGCTCTCGTAACAACTCTCCGAGTATGGAAAAAACCGGACCATAAAAGTAAACTCGTTCCAGCTGCTTTTTCAATAGTAACCGCCGGAATTTTCGCTTTTGTCTTGAAATCATTCTTTCATATTCCGCGTCCTTTCGAAATCGCCTCTTTAGGGTTGGAACCTCTGGTTCATGCCGGCTCATACAGCTTTCCTTCCGCTCACACGGCCGTGGCTTTTGCCCTGCTTATTCCTTTTTACCGGATTTCAAAAACAATCGGCATCATGTGGGCAATTTTTGCCATATTCATCGGGTTTTCTCGGGTATATGAAAATGTACATTTCCCGTCCGATATTGCCGGGGGAATTTTCTTAGGAGGTTTAGTGGGGGCTTTTTTCTCGCATCCTGAAATGCGGAAAATGGTCGACCTGCTTTGGCAGGAACTGGAATTTCGACGCCAGGTATTTCATTTTATTTTCGGTTTTTCTTGTGTTTTTCTGCACTGGGCAGGTTTTTTGCGGCTGTGGCAGATTGCCGCATTGCTCATTATCGGCTTACTGATTTCCTTTTTTTCCCAGTACTACAAAATCCCTTTCGTCTCCCGCTTGCTGGAAAAATTTGATCGCCCCAGAGACAGGAAATTTCCCGGGAGAGGAGCGTTTTTCTTCCTGTTGGCGGTTTTTCTTTCCATCCTCATTTTCCGGGGAGAAAACCTGAAAATTGCCTATGCGGCCATATTAATCCTCTCTGTCGGAGACTCCCTCAATCATCTTTTTGGGGCAAAACTACAACGGATAAGATTTCCCTGGAATAAACGGAAAAATATTGTGGGAGTCGGAATAGGAATACTCAGCGGAACTTTCGCCGCACAATTTTTTGTGCCGCTACTTCCGGCCTTCATTGCCTCAACCATTGCCATTTCCCTGGAAACGATTCCCTTCCGAATCGGAAAAATTTACATCGATGACAATGTTTTTGTGCCGTTGGTTGCAGGAGTGGTTTTATGGGTGCTGACTTGAATTATAAATTGAAATCTGGTATAATAAAAAGATAATTATAATTTTGTAATCAATCTCTCAAAAATGACTTCCTCAATTTCTACCCTTCAAAACATCAAAACCCGTGCTGTGGATATGAATGCATCGGATATTTTCTTTTCAGCAGGATCCAAGCCGGCCTGCCGAGTTTACGGGAATACAATTTTCTTTGAAGAGGAAGAAGCTATAAGCTCCGATCTTCTGGAAAAATATTTAGAAGAAATACTCAGTGAAGAAGAACAAAAAAGACTAAAAGAAGAATGGGAACTTGATTTTTCTTTAAAATCGCCCGGAGACAACTTTTTTCGGGTAAATGTCACACGCCAAACGAACGGAATCGGTATTTCTTTTCGAGTCATTCCAAAACAAATTCCCGGTTTTAATACGCTCGATCTTCCGGATCAATTGAAAAAAATTGTCGATTTTAAATCCGGCCTTGTTCTCGTTACCGGAGCCATGGGATCAGGAAAGTCCACAACACTAGCGTCAATTTTAGATTTAATTAACAAAAACCATGAAAAACGCATCGTTACCATCGAAGATCCGGTGGAATTTATTCACAATAATAATAAATCTCTGATTGAACACCGAGAACTTGAAATCCACACAAAAGGGTTTCGTCAATCATTAAAGTCCGCGCTCAGACAAGGATGTGACGTGATTTTGCTAGGAGAACTGAGAGACTTGGAATCAATTTCTCTTGCCGTTACTGCTGCTGAGACTGGAACGCTGGTACTCTCCACGCTTCATACTGCCGGAGCCTCCAATACTATCAACCGTCTGATCGACGTTTTCCCGCCCGATCAACAACATCAGGTCAAAGCTCAATTGGCTCAATCTCTAAAAGCCGTTGTCTGGCAAACATTGCTTCCGAAAAAAGAAGGGAAGGGGAGAACCCCTGCCGTTGAAATTCTATTCCAGAATTACGCGGTATCGAATCTGATCAGAGAAGGAAAATACCATGAAATTAATTCGGTGATAGAAACCGGGCAATCCGAGGGAATGATCTCCATGCGAAGAATGTTGAATTACCTCGTTAAAGAAGAGATGGTCGACAAAGAAGCTGCAGAAAAAGTTTTTCCGGAAGAGATGAAAGACTATTAATTCGTTCCCAACACCACCTGAATATCAATTAAATTATCAGGATTAGGAGGTACATTTTCTCCCATCGGAATGATTTCTGCATCGAGTATTTCACTCAATATTTTTGCGGTGCCGTCGGTTTTTTCGCCGGAATAATTTCGGATAAATGTCCTGAAAATCGGAGTATTGCTTTCATAATTTCCGGTTTCTATAACATGAAACCCGAAACGCCGTAATCTTCCGGAAGCTTCTCCGGCTTTACCTTGAATAGATGTTCCGTTCAATATGGAAATCTGAGCATTTTCCAATAGAATTTCCGGCTGAATGAGCACCAGGTTCATAAAAAGCTGGGTATCCCGTAAATTTTCCGGCAAAAGAACAAACTGCCCTCCATAAAACTCTCTCGCCGGCGTATACAAAAATCCGTCTTTTTTTGTCTGATCATCGTTGAGGACAGCCATTACAGAATTATTATAATCAATAGAAACCATTATTTTTGCTAAAGCGATTGTTTCAGAGATACTCAAATCTGTGTTTACGTATTCACGAAAAATTTTGTAAAACTTTTTTAGTTTATCAAAATCCGTAAGGAGTCTCTGGTCCATAGCCCGTTTTTTGATGGCAAGGATTAAATCCTGTTGGCGCCGGGCTCGGTCATAGTCAGAAGAAGTCTTTCTGGAGCGGGCGTACTTCAGAGCAGTTTTCCCGTCAAAATGATGCATTCCTTTCCTCACCACAAAAGTTTCATACCCGTAATTTCCATCCGGATAAAAAGGATCTTTGATATCCTGCGGCACAAAAATATCGATCCCCCCTATGGCATCAATTATATCCTCAAACACCGCAAAATTAATAGTAGCCCCGTATTGAATATCAACCCCGGTAAATTTTGAAAGAGCCCTCTCTGCGATTCTTAGCCCTTCCTCATTGCCGTGTTTGAATCGTGCCGCGGCATAAATCTCGTTTATTTTCCGATCTCCTATGTCGGAGCCGATAAAAAGATCTCGAGGAAGGCTTAGAAACGAAGCGGAAGGATTATTGGGATTAATGGAAACAACCATAATAGAATCCGACAAATTTCCGCCTTCCTCCGCCTCCCCGGCCACGCCCAAAAACAAAATATTTGTATGCCCGAATTCATCTTTATCCAAAGGTCCCAGAGAAAAAATGCTTCGGGTAGAATTACTCAACAAAGAAGCATGTAACATATTCGCTCCTGCTACGATAACACCCGTAAAGCAAACAAAAGCAATCAATAAAACCGATCCCCTTAACCCAAACCACCGCACCATCTGGCGCCAATATTTATTTTTCACCTTCAGATTCCCTTTGCAAATCCTCTTTGCTTTGAACTTCATCGCGAGAAGTTTAATTAAAAATTTAAAAACTCAAAATAAATTTTGGGGGGAACCGATAAGCGCAACAATGATTGACGTATTTTGTGTTTACTTTTTTTAAAATCTTACTAACTTCTCATTGGCGCGTTGATCTTTTACACCACCATTAACTAGACGAGGAAAAATGCTATGCGTTTACCCTACACAACTTCACCCCTCTCCTTTTTGGCCGATCGAGGCCAACAACTGTTTTCTCAACCCAACGGGTTTGTTCTTTTCCTCCGTTGGAATGTGTTTTTTGCCTTCTGTTTTGGGCTCTTGTGGGGATCGCTGTATATTTCCCCCAGTAGTGTTCTTCAGGTTTCTCTGTGGGAATCGATTTTTATCCCGGTCATTGCGATTTTAGGGGCCAAGAAGGCTACGTTTTCAGGTCCACAATGGAATCGTTATCGAACAGAGATTCACCTGACATTCATCAGCATTACCTTTCTTGGTACTTCGCTGTTAGGCCTTTGGAAGGTTCTCGGGTTGGTTGCGGTTTTGGAAGTTCTGAGATTCCTGGTTTGGCTGCTCCCCAAAACCCGGTGGATTTGTATTTATGTCCGAACAAAAGTTTGGGAGTTCTGTCTTTGGGTGGGGAAAGGATTGAGGTATCTATTTCGTGCGCTCATGCGTGGATTGCGGTGGGTCGTTCAAAGTCTTGTTAAGGTCGCAAAAGGACTTCGTCGTTTTGTGTTTTGGTTAAAGGAGGCCTTACTAAGGTTTCTTTATCCGGAATCTGAGAAAAAAGATGCGGCTTAAAGCCGGCATTTTACTTATTAGTCACCCGCGCGTTGGGTGGCTTTTATTTTGCGAGACTATTCTATCATCCATAATTCTGTTTTTTATTTTTTCACAGTTTCTAAATATGCCCAATATCAAAATATTCCCTTTCTGAATGATCAATAATTTGAGTGACAGCTTTTTGAACCGATTCAGGTTTTCGCTCAGATGGATTTCCAATATCTACTGTCTCATCCAACTCTCTTTGAGTATAATCAACCAACTTAGCTTCCACGCAATCTCCAGACACTTCTGGGACAGGCTCTTCAGACAATTTTTCAGCCATTTTTTTAAAAAATTAATGAATACTTGTATTGCATTTTGCATATACAATAAATGATGTCAAATTTTTCATAAACACATCAGAAGAATTCCATCAGCAATTCACCAAAACCATTCCAATTAATTTTGCATATTTTTTGATAAAATTATTTTCAAAAATTCCTAATTCCTTTTCTGAAGAAATATAAAGAGATAAAGTCCCTACAAATTGTGAATTAAATTTAAGAGGAATTAAAAAAAGAGAACATAAATTATTTTTTCTGGCTAAATGTAAAGATTGATAGTTATTACTACTTGTTATGTCAACAATTTTAATAGGCGCATTTTGTTTAAAAGCTTTTTGAGCAAGGCTATTTTTATATTTTATACTCGCTTTTCCCTTCCAGCCTTCAATATTTCCCAAACAAGATAATAAATCCATTTTCCCTGTTTCTGCATTATATTTCCGCAATACACAAGCATCTACGCGTGTTAAAAATAACGCAGAAGAGACAATGAAATCAGAAATATTTTTTAATGTATGACTATTTGAACAAAGTTCCAAAAGCTCAAATACATAATCCGAATGCCTTTGTTTAATTCCAACCTCATTATAAGCTTCCATAATCTTTTTTTCTTTCAGCTTTAATTCTTCTTCAAATTTTACCTGATTTGTTATATCTCTTCCGATCAATAAATAATATGGATCTTCCTTTGATTCATCCTTTTTTGAATTCTTACCAAATATAGGGGTTACAGTAGCGGCAACAACCAACGATCTATTATTCGCATGTTTTCCCTGAAATTCAAAATTGTGCAAATGCTGAAGCTCCATAGGTGACATTTTTTTTACTTCTTTCTCGAAAAAAATATTACATAATGCACGATTTAAAACTTCTTTTTCTTTGTATCCAAAAATATACATTGCTCCTTTATTCCATAGTTTTATTTTTTTATTTTTATCAAAAAGAATAATGGCATCCGTGGAATAATGAATGGCCGTTCTCAATGTTTTTTCTATTTCTTCCTTTTTTCTTAATTCCGTCAAATCAGTCATAATGCCAATAGTACCACCGATCGGTAATGGAGCGCCATTCAGGAGAACTGGCGTTTTTTTTCCCTTTTTGCTTACTATATTTCCTTCATAACTAGAAGAGATCCCTTGTTTCCTTTTTGTGGCATTGACTTGCTGTACAGTTCTTTTGCTTTTTCTATCCCAAAAATCATAGGACGGCCTTCCTACTATTTCCTTTAAAGTATATCCGACCATTTTACAAAATTTTGGATTCGCGTAAACAGACTTTTCTTCTTTATCTCCCACCCAAACAGCCTCATTCATATGCTCAATGAGTTTTTGGTGAAAGGTTTTCGGATTTGGAGTTTTCATTTATCTGGCTTTAGAAAATTTATTGTATTTTTCTTAAAATATCTGCCGCAAAAGTATCTATTGCCGGAATCCAAAAGGCCGGACCAGCCTCGTTACGAACCCAGGACACTTTCGCCCCCGATCTATCCCTACCCCTTAATTTTATTTGACGATCAACTAATGAATTTCCAAATCCACCTTTTCTCGAGACCATTTGCCCAATATCCATCAAAGACCCAGCCAGCTGCTTAGAGTTTCTTCCCAAATATCGCCTCAAAAAACGCCGATGCTTCGAATTGCTGGCCTGGACCTCTAAATGAGGCTGAAAAGTAAGCCCCTTCCCTCCTAAAACAGAGAAACCTACTGGCGGAAGTTCGTCAAGATTTTTTCCATCTTTTCCATCGCACTCAAAACCTAAAGGTTTCACCAGATCGCGCGCTCTCAATCCATCATTAAAAACATATCCTGTTCTGGAAAAAAAGAGAGAAAGTGTTTTCGCAGATAAATGTTTTAATCCGGGATGCTCGGTAACTCCCATTCTACAAGGAAACATTCCAAATTGAAGTGATCCTTTTTGGGCGTCAAAATGAATGGGGATGTCTGTCAATTGACTACATGCCTGAGTAATAATCTGATGGCCAAAACACATAGCGGCAAACCTTATATTTCCTCCGGACTCTATTTGTTCCAATAAAGGAATGGCAAATTCTTTTGTACACGCCATTCCATAACGATCATAAACATCACTAAGACTGCCTTCTATGACATAAATACTATTATTCTCAACAGAATTTCCTTCTTCAATTCTAATCAAATTTCGTACCCCCTTTTTGCCTAATATCTGATGCAAAGTGTCCAGCATTAATGGATTCGTAAAACAATCTCCAAATCTCTTGACTACTAGGGGAGGTTTTCCGGTAATTTCTATGATTTCCTTCAGTTTTTTTACCATTTTCGATCTTTCTTTCTCCAAATCATCCAAAGAAGGAAGGTCTAAATTTCTTGGGATTTGAGGTAATGGAATATGTCTTTTTTTGTTAATGGCATTACCTTCAACAGATGAATCTTTTACCGGGAAAGTTTGAATAGTGATATCGTACCGCAAAGGAGCTGCACCAATCGCTTCGCTTAAAAGGGCCGTTTCCATTTTTCTTCTTATAGCGTCTACCTGTGAACTTATAACAGATTCCAATGTCCTGTCTGCATAAGTAAAAACTAACGGAAGCGAATCGCCAGTATTATCATGTTGAAGAGCTTCGTCTACTTCCTTCCATTCGGCAGAAGTAAATACTTCTCCTCTTAAAACAGCATTAAGTTCTTGCTGGAAAGTACAAAATTTCAGTTTTTCTTTTGAATTATCTCCCCCATTCATATAAAAGTTTTTAAGCCTTTTGATAATAAGTGATCTGAAAAAGAATCTGGAAAAACGAATGATGAAATCATTTGCCGATATAAGGAAATGATCAGGCACTAGTAACTGGGATTTCTCTTCTTCTGAAAAAAAATCGTATTGGTTATCTGATTTCTCAATTCCCCTTTGTATTAGTATTGAAGTTGGCCCTTTTCCTTCATGGCAAACTACCTCTATTTTAAATTCCGATCCCAGTTTTTTTTGTAAATTAGCCAATTCAGTAATCCTCACATCCTTGGTATAAGATTCCAGAAAGCCATCTTCGGTAATAATACCTCCCGGTTTGAGTCTCAAACATAATTCTTCTAAAAAAAACCTGTATTCCTTATTGCCCAGGTGAGAAGTGGATCGAAAAGAACTTGCAATATCAAATAATGAACCTTCCGGCAAAACTGTACCTAATTTTTCAAATTTATTTATAATAACCCCGGAAGGATATATTTTTATATCTTTCGTTAAATCATTTGGCTGATCTTTTGGAGAGGAAGCCGTAATCTGAAATTTAGAATCAAAATATCGCGTTAAAAACGTTTTCGGAGAATTGTAAAATTCTCTTAATAATTCCTGACATTCTGGAGAAATCACTACTGGTTCCTCACAAACGAATTTACCATATCTACTGAGTGTCTCCATCCGTCCAAGACGCGGAAAGTATTCTTTTGCTCGTAATAAAATATCGCGGATTAAATTTATATCAGATGGCAAATCCAATAATTTTTTAGCTTTTTCCCCAGATTTCTTATTATATTCCTTTTCAAAAGAAATTTTTCTTAAGATAAGCGTAGAAATAACATCTACAAATTCTGTAAAAGCAGGTTCATTTTTTTTATCTTTTTTAATTAAATTCAATAACAAATCATTCAAAGTGAAATAAATTTTATCAGCATATCCTACTTGCTCCCAGTAATGAGAAAGTGGAAGTTTCTCATCAAATGGATGTATGGCATCGGCTTGCCTTAACTGTTCCAGTTCAGATCCATTCCCACAACCAGCATGAAAATGAACAAGTTTTTCGTCATTTTCCAAAATCCCTTTTTTCTGATAAAAATAAAGCATAAATGCTTCCAATTCCTCGTTGGAAATAACTCCTGTACTTTTCTCAACCTCCTTTCCCGTTCGATTTACACGCCAATCTCCATGTAGAAGAAGCTCAGCTAAGCCTTTTTTTATAAGTTTTCTCTTGCTCTGAGGCTCATGTAAAAAAGGAGTGACCCATTTCGGAGTTTGAAATAGTTTATAATTTAATTCTTCACTTTTGCGATGAATTGCTTCGACATTTTCTTCAGCAGTTGACATATAATTAAATTCTTACTGAGTTAATATTTTATTATTAGCATATCCTTAAATGTTTGTAAAGTTTTGTTTTCGCAATTTTACACATATACCAACAAAAATCGCATAAATAAGCTAAATTCTAGAAAAAGTTTTTTTCCAATTAGACATCAAAACGGAGGCTAAAACAGTAAAATTATCGGAGTTTCGATCAGTTTTTGCGCCAATAGAGCACCTCTTTCGTTGGAATGTGGGGGGTGTAAAGTTATCTTGGTTCTATGTTGACTTGACATTAAATCTATGATAAAAGATGAGATAATTACTGATGGAAAAACAATTCCCCCTCGCCCTCACGGTTTTAACGGCTATTGCAGGATCCCCCGAATTTTTATCCGCTCAAGGCCACGGCGAACTAGAGCTAATAAGATACAATTTGCCGATAGCGCAATTTTCAGAGAGTGTGTGTGGAGTTATTGGCGCGACAAGACAACATGCTTCCGCTGGATTTCTAAAGGAAAGTCCGGGGCTTATTCGTGAAACAAGGGGGTTTTCAAACATAGAAGCTTCCGGGAAGGAAGAAGTGGTGCAATTTCTGTATCGAAGAATAAACCAGTTAGAGGCTAAATTAATGCAAGAAAGCAGTAAAAAAATAGAAGCAGGCATCCAAACACTTCGGGATCTAATACGAAAATTGGAGGGGGAAGATTCGGTAAAAATATTGTCTGCTTCGGAACATGCCGGTTTCATGATTGAAGGCCTTATTTCCAAAAATGAAAAAGGAAGAGTTTATTTGAATGAAGACGGACAGAGCTACAGAATAGAATTTTATGAAGACAATAAAAAAATATCTGAAGACATCATTGATCCGGAAACAGGCGAATTAAAAATGGAAAATGTATTCTTTGCTGAAGGAGGAATCAAAAGAGAAACCTGTTTTAAAGAAAAAGGTGTATTGAGAGAAAGGGGATTTCGAGAAGATGGGACATTAACGCACATTTTTTTGGAAGGGACTCTCAATTTCTATGATTCGGAAGGCAAAAACACGGTGGGCAAAATCGAGGCCTTTGCCCCGAAAATAAGTTCTTTAGAAAATTATGTAAAACAAGTTCAGCAAGTGATAAAAACGAAAGAACAATTTTTTACTTTTGAATGGTTTTTTGTGAACTATGATGACAAATCTGAGTTATCAGAAAAAATTAGGCAATACGGGCGCAAGTTTTTGGGAATCAATGTTTTGGAAGAATCTATTGAGCAAACATACGGAATAGAAATCGAATCAGAAAATCCGGTGGAAAATGATAACCCCAAAGTCACCGCCGGTAGACATTCACTGGGCATCCTTGAACTGGAGTTAAATGAATTGGATAGGGTTTTGGGGTTATATCCTCTGCCCTTTCTTAAACGAGCCGGGGCGAAGCGGATTTTTCTTGTTTCCAATCTATATCACCGTGAATTGGGAGATCTAACAGGACTTCATTGGAAAGGTGGAGAAAATGTTGTCTTAGAAAATGTAAAAAAATCCGGCTTCCATGAAATATTTCATCTTGCCGACGAAACAGATGGCGGATACAACAGAGGCAACCCCAAGTGGTGCGAAAAAACCGAAAAAAAAGCCTGTTTTGACGAACAAATAGATGAAAGGCAGGCTCAAGTGGCAGAAGATCTTTTCATGTATTACCATGAAAAAATGGTGGAAGCCGAAGGTAATCCTGTGCTTGCGGCAGAAATAGAAATGATTAAGGCTTTTTATTACAAAATGTCCGACGGACTAATGGACGCGAAATTTTGGGAAGATTTAGCTGCGGAAGTTTGGATTGATCGGGGGTATTGGAGTCAACGGTAAATTCATACATTTACACAGATTTCTTGATTTTTGATCTCAATTGATGTATAATGATGCATTGATTTTTAATTTTGGCCAATAAAAAATGACCAGAAAAGATTACCTTATCGAACTTCTAAACCGCAATGCTGAAGATCTCAAAGAATTACGAGAAAAGACATTTAAGGTGATTGATAAGCTGAATGTAGAAATAATTGAAAAGTTGATTGCGGTGGGAGAAAAATTTGAATCTCGAAAAAAAAGAATAGAAGCCGGAGATGAAAAAGCTGTAAGTGGCGAGATAAAAAATCAACAAGCCATCGCTAAAAAAAAAGAATCAAAAAAATTTCTCAACCAGCTACATCAAGTAGAAATGAAATCACGGAAAAAAGAGTTAGAAGAAGCGGAAAATCTCTTAAAAGAATTTGACATTTAATAAAATGAAAAACTTATACACATTTCAAAACTCAATCCATCAATCGTACCTCGACAAAAATCGCGTATTTCAGAACGATTTTCTTGCGCCACGGGGTTTAGATGAATTAGGTGATGAAGAACGGGATAATAAAGGACCAGCCCTTAGAGCAGCTGCGGATGATGCTACGGAAGCAGGGAGTCATATCCTTGATCAACAAGAAACCGACCTAACGATTGAAAATGGGCGCGCATATGGAGAAAAAATGGCTCAGGACTTATTTAAATGTAAAGGAACAGAATTGAGAGAACTTATTAAAACTAAGTTAGCCCCCTTCATTTCCGCAGCCAAGAACACCAGGCGGGAAGGATATGGAGCAGCTGATGCAAAATATAGATTCCCCAGTCATATGACAGAAGCCTGGAAGGGCTTTCAAGACTCATTTCGAGAGGCCATAGGAGCAGATCCTCGTCGAGCAGGAGAAATTAAGAAAGGAATTACAGATATACTTAAATCTGCAGCAACTAGTTTTGGGGGGGGCTGTAAAGAGCTTTTTAAAACAGTGCAAAAAAGTATAAAATCAGAGCCCTTGACCAGAACTGCTTCCAGAAGGCCGGAAAGAGGAGAAAAATCAGGTTTTTGGAATAGGCTTAAGAAACAGTTTTCACGTAAGGGTCGAAAAGATATATATCGTACAGGAGGAGGTCGAACATCTCTTCAGTGAAAAAGCAGTGTAGAACAGAAAGAATATAGTATCAGGTTGAAGTTTACATTGTTTTGTTTACACTGTTTTTGGCATGAAAGTCATCCTTCTCACTTCAGACTACTATCTGGCCGGAAATGTAACCGTTCAGAATTTTCTGGAACACAAATCCGTTCGAAGTGGGGAAATCAAAGTCGCTGGGGTGATTGCGGCTTCTACTTTTGCTTTCGATAAGCCTTCCTGGAAAAAAGCACGCCGCCTTATTCGGAGCGCGGGGCTTGGTTTTTTTCTGAAAACTGTGGCCATCAACACCTGGCAAACTTATTTTACAAAAGCGGCAAAGTACATCTGGCCGAAGCACAAAAGAAGGTATTTTGAAGTTGAGGAACTTTGCGAAGAAATGAAAATACCGTTTCTGGAAGTTCGGAATATTAACGGGAAAGAATCAAAAGATTTTATTAAAAAAATGTCTCCGGATTTATTGGTTTCCTGTTTATTGCTCCAAATACTCAAAAAAAGCACTCTGGTTTTGCCAAGAAAAGGCAGCATAAATTTTCATCCGGCTCTTTTTAAGCACCACAGAGGAAGTTTTTCCGGTTTTTGGGCATTGTTGAAAAACAGACGTGTTTCCGGGGCTACGGTTCATTTTATGACGGAAAAAATTGATGAGGGGGAAGTAATTCTCCAAAAAAGATTTTTTGTCCAGCCTTCCGATACAATCTTTTGTGTGAATAAAAAATGTGCTCAACTCGGGGGAGATTTATTGGCAAAGGCTGTGGTAAAAATTGAAAAGAGGGAGAAACGCAGAGTAACTTTGAGAAAAATGGCTCGGATTTTTTCCATTCCGACTCGAAAGGAAGTGAGGCGGTTTGAAAAGAAGGGGAAGGAGTTTATAAAGTTGAAGGATCTGTTGTCGATTTAGAGATATTTTCTTTCATTTTTCTTATTATCATGATATAATGCAATAGTCAATATCTATGAATGAACATCATTTACGAAAAAATTTGCGCCCATAAATTTTTGGTAGGAATTGCATTGCTTTTCCTTATTTGGGGAGGATATTATACTTATCAGTCATCTAAGGATAAAAAAAATGGTACTGAGTATGTCACAAAACCCGTAGAAAGAGGTTCTCTCATTGTATCTATTATGGGAGACGGACAGGTTTTGGCTTCGAATCAGGTTGATCTAAAACCGAAAGTTTCAGGAGAAATTGTCACTATATTGGTAAATAATAATCAAGCTGTGGCAAAAAATGAGGTTATCGCGAGGCTTGATGCCAGAGACGCATATAAAGCCGTGAGAGACGCGGAAATAAATCTTGAAAGCGCAAAACTATCCCTGGAAAAATTATTGCAGCCGGCTGATGATTTTAGCCTTCTTCAGGCAGAAAATACTGCCACAAAAGCAAGGAATGATTGGGAAAAACTTAAATTTGAACAAAAAACAGAACTACAAAAAGCCAATGAGGCTAAAGAGAAAGCTGAAGATAATATAAAAAAAGCATACGAAGACGGATTTAATACCATTTCTGACGCGTTTCTTGATTTACCCGACTTGATTAACGGTTTGGACGGGATTCTTTTTGATGAGGACATTAATTCAAACCAGGAAAACCTGTCGGCTTATGGAGATATGGTAAAAAAATATGATAATAAAGTATTAAGATACGCTGATGACGCGAAGAAAAGTTTTGAAAAAGCCCGGAAAAAATATGACCGGAACTTCGAAAACTATAAATCCGTCAGCCGGTATTCCCATGCGGAAACTGTTGAAAATCTTATCAATGAAACTTATCAAACCACAAAGGACATGGCCGAAGCAATTAAAAGCATGAATAACCTCATTGATTTTGTTGTAGATATAAAAACCGAGAATAATCTAAAAGGAATTTTCCCGGTAACACAGGGCCATAAAAACTCCCTGAATTCTTTTACCAATACTACCAATAGCCATTTATTGTCATTACTTTCCATCCAAAGGATTATTGAAGACAATAAAGAAGCCAAACTCAACGCAGAGCGGGATCTGGAAGAAATGGAACGGAACCATCCTCTGGATTTAGCGGCAGCGGGACGTACGGCGATGGAAAAAATGGAGGCAATGGAAAAATTAAAAGAGGATTCCGATCCCTTGGATATAAAGGCACAGGAATTAACGGTAAAACAAAGAAGAAACGCCCTTCGGGATGCTCGGGAGCGCCTAGCGGATTATTATATCAGGGCACCTTTCGATGGAATCGTAACTCAAATAGAAGTAGAAGATGGAAGTTCTGTTTCTGCTTCTACGGCTATCGGAAAATTAATTACGGAACAAATGTTAGCCGAAATATTACTGAACGAAGTGGATGTTGCTAAGGTGCAAACAAGACAAAAAGCAACGCTTACTTTTGATGCGATTGAGGATTTGAGCATTACGGGAGCTGTAACGGAAATTGAAAGCCTTGGGACGGTCAGCCAGGGAGTGGTTACTTATAAAATAAAAATTGCATTTGATACGCAGGACACGCGAATAAAACCGGGGATGACGGTAGCGGTGACTATTATTACAGATGCCAAAACAGATGTTTTACTCGTGCCAAGCCTCGCTGTAAAATCCCGTAACGGACGCGGAAGTTATGTAAAAATACTGGAAGGAAAAATCCCCCGCAGACAACCGGTAGAGCTAGGAGCCAGTAATGATGTTTTGATAGAAATTCTGGAAGGAGTGGAAGAAGGAGATGAAGTGGTGACACAGTCTATTGAGCTCAATAATAATACTAATAATCAGAATTCCGGATTCAGAATTCCGGGAATGCGAGGGATGGGGGGAGGGAGAAGAAGGTGAATTATCAATTATCAATTGTGAATTACGAAAATGATTGCCATAAAAAACCTTACTAAGATTTACAATAGCGGCAACGTTAAGACTGTGGCGTTGGACGGGGTTTCTTTTTCCGTAAAAAAAGGGGAATTTGTGGCCATTATGGGGCCGTCCGGGTCGGGAAAGTCTACGCTTATGTATATTTTGGGAGCTTTGGATACCCCTACTAACGGACAGTATTTTTTGGACGGGAAGGATGTTTCGAAGCTTTCTGACGATGATTTGTCGGAGATTCGCAAGGAAAAAGTCGGATTTGTGTTTCAGTCTTTCAATCTGCTTCCACGGGCAACCATGCTGAGAAATGTAATTTTGCCATTGATTTATGATGAGCGCATTTTGCATTCAAAACGGGAATCTTTAGCCATAAAAGCATTGGAAGATGCCGGACTGGGAAAAGAGCACTTCGAACATTTGAGTAACCAGCTTTCCGGAGGGCAGATGCAGAGGGTGGCTATTGCCCGGGCGCTGGTAAATGATCCGGCATTAATCCTGGCGGATGAGCCTACCGGAAATCTGGATACCAAAACCGGTGAAGTAGTGTTAAAGACATTTCAGAAACTGAATAAAGAACAAGGCCGAACTATTGTTCTGATTACGCACGAGCCGTATGTGGCCAAACATGCACACCGAATTATCCATGTTCAAGACGGAAAAATTTTGGCAGATAACCATAATGCAAAAAGAATAATAGAATAAGTATGACCATCCCCGACCTCATCCACGAAACCTTTTTTGCCATCTCCTCCAACAAAGTGAGATCCGGACTCACAATCCTTGGAATTGTGATAGGAATCGGTTCGGTGATTGCGATGATTGCTATCGGGCAGGGGGCGCAAAGTTCTATTGAATCCCGCATCCAGTCTATCGGATCGAACCTGGTTATGGTCAGACCCGGGTTTCAGCGTGGTATCGGAAGTCATGCCAGATCAGGGCGAGGATCAGCGCAAACGCTGACTCAGGCTGATGCTGAGGCGATTGAAAAAGAAATCGGCCTGGAGGGATCCGTTTCTCCTGAAATTTCCAAGAGATCCCAAGTGGTAACGAAAGGAAAAAATACAAACACCCAGGTAATCGGAACGGTTACAGCCTATCCTTTTGTGCGGGATATTGAGATGGCCCAGGGATCGTTTATCTCCGACCAACATGTACGGAGCCTTTCCAAAGTGGCGGTCTTAGGGCCTACAACTCGCGATGATCTTTTCGGAGAAGACGGGAATGCTATCGGGCAGGTAATTCGGATAAAAGGGGTTCGTTTTCGGATTATCGGCGTAACAAAATCGAAAGGAACCACTGGTTTTATGAACCGGGACGACCTTATTTTTGTTCCGCTCAGCACCTCTCAGCGTTATCTGTCCGGGGATGATTTTGTTTCCTATATAAATATCCGGGCAAAAGATTCTGCCACCATGCCCGTGCTCCAACAGCAAGTAACAAATATACTTCTTCAAAGGCACAACATCGCCGATCCGGAACAAGCGGATTTTAGTATTATGACGCAGGCGGATATAGTGGAAACTGCTTCTTCTATTACAAAAACATTTACCATTTTATTGGCTTCGATTGCCGGCATTTCCCTGCTGGTCGGGGGTATCGGTATCATGAATATGATGCTTACGACGGTTACGGAAAGAACTCGAGAAATAGGGCTGCGCCAGGCCTTAGGGGCTAAAAAAAATGAAATCCGCCTTCAATTTCTGGCCGAAGCCGTAATGATCACGCTCATTGGAGGGGTTTTGGGTGTAATACTAGGATGGGTTTTGGCCACGGCGATAAATAATTTTGCGGATATTTCCACTCAGATATCTTTATCATCCATCATTCTGGCATTCGGAGTATCGGCTGTTATAGGGATTGTTTTCGGGTATTATCCGGCTTCAAGGGCTGCGGGGTTGAATCCGATTGATGCGTTGAGATATGAGTGAATAATGAGTAATGATAAATAAAAAAATTCCGGACGGCACAAGCTGTGTCGCCCGGAAAAATGGGTGAGTGGGAAACCTCAGAGGTACCTAGAAAGCGAGGGGGAGGGAATGCGATACTTCTCGTTGCAACTTTTGCAAGTTCCAACGGTTCCCGGGTCCCCACCGCATACGAAATGGCGGTTTTTAGGGCATCTCAACCGTCCTCCAGAGAATTTGGCCTCGGAAATCGATGGGTCAAAATGGACTCTTCCGGGTCCGTTAATCGGGGGGCGTTTTTTGGCCGGATACTTTCCGCTCCGTTTTTTATTCTTGTTCTTGCGTCTCATTTTTTTCTGCCGATTTTTGTTGGACATAGCGGTTTCTCCCATATTGGAATTACCTGGACAGAGCAAATAAGAAACGTTGCTCAAGACTTTGTTCCCATAACCCAAAATTTTTTGCTTCTGATCAATGTCGATACTTTTTCCATCGACACATGCCAAAAACAAAAAGAGTGAGATTATGAACTTTTGCTATTTTAAAGAACTAATACGCACCTTAGTCACTTTTTTTATTTTGTCAAGAAAATATTAAATTTGATATGTTTTTGTCCATGTTTATACTTCGCTTCTATGGGCATAACTTTCTCCCCTACCGCTCAAAAAGCCCTCCACACAATGGAGGAAACTTCCAAAAATCTATTCCTCACCGGGAAGGCCGGGACGGGAAAGTCTACTCTGTTGGATCATTTTAGAGAAAATACGGGAAAAAGGGTCGCTATACTTGCTCCTACGGGAGTTGCGGCGGTGAATATTGAGGGGGAAACGATTCATTCGTTTTTTGGGCTTAAGCCGAATTTTGAACTCGAAGAAGCTAAGCGTAGCAGTAAAAAACCAAAGAATCCTAGACTCTACGAAAGGCTGGAGGCTATTTTGATCGATGAAATCTCTATGGTCCGCGCGGATTTGTTGGACGCGATAGATATTTTTTTGAGAAACGTTCGAAAAAGCGATATTTCTTTTGGCGGGGTGCAGATGATTTTTATCGGGGATTTGTACCAACTTCCTCCAGTGGTAACCGGGGAAGATCGAAAAGCCTTTATGCTCCGCTACCAGACCCCTTTCTTTTTCGGTTCAGTAGTTTTTGAGAAGGGTGATTTCGATATGGAATTCATCGAACTGGATAAAATCTACCGCCAGAGCGACCAGGAATTTATCCGTGTTCTCAATGCGATTCGTACCAATGCTATAGAAGATACGGATGTGGAAATATTGAATAAGCAGGTAGACGAAACCTTTGAGCCGAAAAATGAGGATTTTGTGTACCTGATGACCACTAATAAGGAAGCGAAAGCAATCAATGAAACCAAGCTCGCGGAACTTACGTTGCCTGAATCTTTATTCGAGGCGGAGATTTTTGGAGAGGTTAAACCCAATCTGTTTCCGGCAGATACGGATTTACTGGTAAAAATAGGTGCTCAGGTAATGTTTCTGAATAACGATGCCACCAGAAGATGGGTAAACGGGACGATCGGAAAAATAACAGATATCAACGAGGATGAAAATATCCTAAAGGTGGAAACTACAGATGGAAATACCGTAGAAGTATCCCAACATACCTGGGAGATTTCAAAATATGTCCTGAATGAAGGAAAATTTGAAAGAGAAATTATCGGGTCATTTTTTCAGTTCCCCATTCGCCTGTCATGGGCAATAACCATTCATAAAAGCCAGGGAAAAACATTTGATAATGTGATTATCGATATGGGACGGGGCAGCTTCGCGCACGGGCAGACGTATGTGGCTTTAAGCCGCTGTAGAACGTTGGAGGGGATTATCTTCCGGAAACCCATGAAAAAATCCCATGTGATTATGGATTATCGCGTGAGGCGGTTTTTGACGGATTATCAGTACGTTTTGGCAGAAAAAGCGTTGCCGTTTGAGGAAAAGATTGCTTTTCTGGAGCAGTCTGCGAAGGAGCAGCGAAAAGTGAAAATGATATATCTGAAAGGCAAAGATGAACGTTCGGAAAGGGAAATATTGCCAATTTGTGTGGAGGAAATGGAGTTTAAGGGGGTGCCTTTTATTGGATTAAAAGCACGATGTTTGATGCGAGGTTCGGAGCGGGTTTTTAATGTGAAGAGGATTTTGGAGGTGGAGGATATCTAAATCACCCGTGGACGGGTGACTTCAATATAATTTCTTCCCTTGGCGCACAAAACTTTTCTTCATTGCTCTTATCCAACTTTCTCTGGTATTCCCAGAACGATTGTACCCCTTGTAATATCTTCCCCAATTTGATTTCCGCGCAAAATTGATCATTTACAAAACATCGTACATTATCGGATCTTGTTAGGTTCCACG
>CAYVJW010000004.1:0-23018 GCA_964451885.1 uncultured Candidatus Peribacteria bacterium
GAATTTCTAGCAGAATGTGTTTGTAGATTTTCTTACTTTTCGAAGGGGACTCATAGTTGTGATTATCTGTTCAGTGAGAATTCTTTCATAAAGCGCCTCCGGATTTTTAAGCAAAGCTTTAAGTTCTTCAGAAATAAGAGGCGAATTTAAAGAACCCGGCGATATTTTTCCATGAAGCAAAGCATTCAAAAACGCATGGAACCGATCTTGTTCCCTCAAATATTCAACCGCCACCATTCCGTCCAAAGCATGATCCTTCACCCGCGAAAAAGCAGTCAATTCCCTCCTGATCTCCCTCCCGGTTTGTCCGCTAAGAAGACGCATCAATTCAAGCCGATCCTCAAAAACAGATAGATTTACCCCTACTTCCGGCAAATCTAAATTTTGATAAATTTTCTCCCTCACCTGCTGAGGCGACAATTGCCCTCCTCCCTCAGAAGACGCAAAATTAGCCGCCACCGCCACTAAAGAAGAAATATGCGGAAACGCCAATGTTTTCTCCACAGCCTCCCGCCCCAAAACAACTCTTGTTTCAGGCACTTCAGACACACCACCAGACACATTTACATAGGCTGATGTTTCCTGTTCTTCATCGACACCCAATGCACCCTCCTTTTTTGGCATAAAATTAAATTACAATATAACTTGTGATTGTATCATATTTTGACTTTAAATGCAATACCGACAACAGTGAGGGTAAAGTCCCCCTGTGAAGGGGGATTTAGGGGGGGAAAGCCGAAGGCAATTCGCACAAACATCGCAACTGAATAAATCATGTTCGTTCTGTATTTCCTTCGGACTTAACCCCCCTACCCCCCTTAACAAGGGGGAGATACCTCAGTAAGTCTTCACAGTCGGACGTAAAAACTCTCACTGGGAGGAAAAATAATAATTTAAGGGGTTCTGAGCACTTTCGATGCACAATCTTAAAAAAGGCAGAAAGACAGTAGAGAAATGCGAAGGATCTTCGAAATATTTTAAGGGAAGAAATTAAGAGAAAGCACATTTTTGATTATGTAAAGGAGGATTCACCAAATAAAAGGAAGATCCTTCGTTTTTTCCGTTATTGTTTTTCCGCGATTTTTGGGAAGTGGCGGAAAAAGCCTCAGGACCCCTATTTTTTTATTTTTTTCTCCTCAGTAAGTTTTTACGACATAGTAATTTAATGTGCCGACGAACTTCTGTCGTCAATTTCATTATGCCTAGATTTTTTCGTCATCTCTGATTTCTGTCTTATTTAAGCTACTTTATTGTATTAAAAAATCTGTCATAGTCAAGCCTTTATCTCATCTGCCTACGGAATATTATCAGGACGTATTCAATGCACGAACCTGATCTTTGACATAACGGCACATAGAAAGGAAATAAAAATATAACCATGAACACTTTTCTCCTACTTCAACTCTGCGGAGGCACACTTTACCTGCTCTCCAAAGTATTCCTCTCAATGGCGGACGGAAATCTATCATTGAGAAGAATCGGCTGGAGCGTCTACATTGCAGGCGTTCCTTTCTGGATGGCAATCCTTTGGATAAAAACGGACTACATCGTCCTGGGACTCGAATTCGGTGGAGGACTAATGCTCGTTTACGGGCTTATCAAGACATTCCAACCCGATGCAGCGCCCTACACAATGTGGGACAAAACCGCTGACGGCTCATGCGTTATCCTTTTTCTTATGGCTTTAATCTTCACGATTAATACCAAAGGATTTGGATTTCACCCGTTTTTAGAGGTTGTCGTCGCTTCAACTTTCGCGGTTTCTGCAATGTTACTGGCACGCCAAGACACAAGAGGCTGGTACGTTTTACTACTCATGCACTTCGCTACCGGCTATCTGATGTACGAACAACAAGTCTACTGGCTTACAATGCAACAGACAATTTCATCATTATTTGCTTTGTGGGCTATCTATAAGGCAAATCAAACCCCCATAGCAAGAAGATCATGCAATGCCTAATGAACCAAAAATCTCCCAATTTCGAACCCGTTTCGGAACCAAACAAGGTTCAAAGCACATCAACCTCGGCACAAACAACCAGGACGCCAGAGAGATTCAGAGCTTCTCCATTCCCACGTCTGGAAAAACTTTTCACGTGGGATTAGTCTCCGACGGTTGTACGGGAAACCCCTTATTCAGTCACAACGAAGTAGGGGCCAATCTACTCATTCTTTACGCATACCGCCGGATACAGGAGCTGATCTGTTCCAGCGTACCGATTGGAGAAATTCCAAAAGCACTCTTTCCGAGTTGCACAGAATTCCTGTTGAATCTAACAGGATGGGTAATACCTCCAACAATTGTATGGCAATACCCTGCTCCGATCAAAGATCGTGAAGAATGGAGCAGCCAGAAACGTTTCCGAACCGATTTTCTGGCAGCGACCCTTCTGGGGTTTATCACGGATGAGCAAGATCTGGTTACCTTTTCCGCCGGTGACGGAATTATTCTGGTAAATGACGATATTGAAGTCATCGATCAAGATGATAAACCGGAGTATCCGGCGATCTCCATCAACCAGCCAGGAAAAGGTTTCGTCACGAAACATCACCGCATGGATACAGTTCGCCGCGTAGCAGTAATGACGGACGGATTAGAATCCCTTATGAAGGATCCAACATTTGTCGACCGAATGTTTCGGGACAAGCTGGACACTCCTTTGGGACTTCAGTTCGTTCTCAATCTTGCCTTCAAGGCAAATCCTGAACTCATGAAGGATGACTGCACCGCAGTGACACTGGAAAAAATCGAAACATAAGAAGGGAGCAATCAACTATGTATCTCATCAAGAGACAAAAGTATCGTGAAGACCCAAACCAGAAATTGGGTGGCGGGTCAGAAGGGTCTGTATACCCTTTTCCGGACAACGCAGACCTCTGCGTCAAGTTATTCCATCCACCGGATCCCGACGACGCAGAAGCGCCAAAACTGGCTCGGTATCGCGCGGAAAAAATCGGGGCTATTTGTAAAATGCCCCTACGCTTACCGAAGCATTTCATCATCCCCAAGAAACCAACGTTTGATACCAAGGGGGAAGTGAGCGGTTTTCTTATGCAGCGGGTACCCACCGGGTTTGTAAAAATCATGGAACTCTTGAAAGGCTATCGAACAACACACGATATCGGTCTTCGGGAGATTACCCGGCTCTTTGCTGGCCTGTTCGAAGACGCAATCCTGATCCACCAGCAAGGACTGGTAATCGGAGACATCAACACCGGCTGCATCATGATCAACCCAAAGCTCGAAAGAGCCTGGGTAGATACAGACAGCTGGGGGTATCCGAATTTTCCCTGTCTGGCTACTACGGAAATGTTTGCACATCCAGATCTGTATCCAAACCTGGAATCAGGAGGCAATTTTGTTCCACACCAACCACATCATGACTTGTTTTCATTTGCAGTCATGTATGTGCTGATGGCTCTGCAGGGAGCCCATCCGTTTCGGATGGGACTACATCCCACCGTCCGCAGTCTTCAGGAGCGAGCGACAGGAGGCATTACGATCTTTGATCCTGATGTCACCTACCCAAAAATGCTCACCCCTCCCGAAGTTCTGAGTGACGACATGCTGAATCAACTCGTTCGGGTTCTAAAAAGACAGGCCAAAGATCCGATAAAACCGGATGTGCTACTTGAATTCGAGCAGGCAATCGTTGTCTGCCCACAATGCAACATCCAGCATCATGCTTCTCGGAAGAACTGTCCGAAGTGCCATGAAAAAACCGTTATCGATCTGTCCAAACTGGTGGCCTTCCTCATTGACGAGGAAGTCTTCAAGGCTCCGGAAACGGTGCTGTTCGTGCAGGTGATCGGTAATTTGTCATACTTGGCTTGCCGGATCAACGACAAACTGAACATCATCACGATCGACCCGCAAAAAAAGGTGACCGTCATTCCGACGAACATTGAAGCGACAAAAGGGGCACGATATCGATTTTTTGATTCATGCCTCGTGATTTGCAAAAATCCGTACGCGCCACCCCCCGTTCGTCTGGAGATGCATAAGATCGTAAATGGTCGTCTTCGGGAACTAGGATTTACCACTACCGGAGCACTAGAAAACGATTCGGCGGTATTCAATACTTCCAATCGCTTCCTTTACCGTACCGCCGGTAGCACCATCATGTGCAGCCGTCCGTACGGTCGCATGCTTATAGAGCAAGGAGTTGCCCAGGTACACAAATCTCAGTCGTGGCTCACCGTTGATCGCATGTCCGGCGCTGCTCGCGAAGCCCTTTTCGGGTACGACCGAGCACTACGGGAATATCAATGGTTCGTGATCCATGGCTCTAGTGACGGAAACCGTTTCAGCTATCACGATGTGAAACTACCTTCAATGCGATCGAACGAGAAATTGGAAGACTTCACGGTCTACTTCAACGCTGCTTCCGTCCTACTTATCCGTAAGACCAGATACCGGGAAAAAGATTTTGTCCGGTATTCGATCATCGGATTGGACGGAAAGGTACAGAAGGATGTCTTACTCAAGAGTTCGGATGAAGGATACGATTGCTGGGAGAATCTTTCCGGCAAATTGTTCCAAAAATCCGGCGTCCTGCACGTCACCCCCAACGGCATTGTCAAGCAAACACTTGCCGATGACACCTACATGCCGCTGGGTGATACGTCCGGTGTGATTACGATAACCGACCGCTTATTCCGATTTGGAAAGGCTGTCGGCGTTGCTCGAACTGGCGGGATACTCACTATCACCAGAAAGTAACCAACCACAGGAGGAACAAACCATGAATACCACCCCTCAAATCGCTGATCATGCTGATCTGGCTCACACCCCGGAATTCTTCAAACCAGAAAAGGCCTACAAAAACTTCACGCCCAATCTGAACGAAACTTACCAGGAAGGCATCGCCTTCGCACGGCAACGCGGGCTGGAACCGGCACACAAACTCATCGCCAAAGGCCAAGGCCACGCGGCCATGCTCACTGATCTGCAGGATGATTTCAGGCCTAAGGGGCGTCTTCCGGTACAAGGAACCGATAACGTGACCCTGCGAACCTGCGTGCGTCTGATCAACGGAACGGTAACTCCCCATTTCGCGGGAGTGATCTTTTCCCTGGACGGGCATCCCATCCAGCACATCTCATTCGATCACTACTGGCGGGACGACAAAGGCAACCCTCTGGATCTCAGCCAGCACGACGGAGCCGCCTGCCTGACCCTTGCGGACAAAGACAAGTACGTCTTCAAAGCCTACGGTTTCAATGCCAATGGTCCGTACGACATCGGCTACTATCAACCACGCTTCGATTCGCGGGAGGCTGTCCCCTACTGGAAACACCTTCAAGCGACCGGCCAGGGGGACATCTGGGTCTTCGTGCCCCATTGCGCCATCGGAACGGATGGAGTAAATCTGCATCCTCTGTTGGCCGAAACCATCGCCTTCATGTCCGGTGCACTGTCCTTCCAGCCGACCATCGTCCACAAAGGACATATTTCCGGCACCGACTGGTTCGGACCTCTTGAACCGTGCCGCCCGGATCCGAATCACCCGCAAGGGGGATTCCAAAAGCCGATCCTCGACACCATGAAACGTTTCAAAACCGTCGAGCTTCGCACAGAAGCAGGGCGAATCGGACAAGGAATACAAGAGCCGATTCCGCCGCATGATGCGAGTCATGAGCCGGGTAAGCGCCAGCAAGGGCACCAGCGCGGTGAAAACCACCGCGGCCGTCCAGGTCTCTCCCATCGAGGACGACGATGACCTGATCTGAACATCAAAACAAAAAAATCTACAACGCTACTTCCCTGTGTATCTGCTCTAGAGACAGATTTTCATCTTCTCTCTATTTCAGATTCCAACAAAGCAGAATCCCCTTGCTAAAAAGCTTCCCCGGCAAATCGGAGAATGCTGACAGCAGATTCAATCCCGAGACCTCGCGCCTCGGGATTTTTTTTATTATTGCAGAAACTTGACAAAGAACAAACCACCAATACAGTCACCTAAAATCAACATAAAATCCCTCAATAAAATGCCAACCTCCCCTCCAGAATTCTCCTCAGAACAGCCTCCAAAAATACAATTCAACTCTCTAATAACAGACGTACAGAAGATGGATGCGATCGAGCAGGAAACGCAGGAAGTAGTTGCAGAAAAATTACAAGAACTATGTAGCAAGAAAAAAGAAATCAAGTTAGATCTTTTTAAAACAAAGAGATGGAGTAGCGAACAAAATAGACAAATTCCAAACAAAGATTTCCATAACGTCATAGATGGACTTAATGATCCTGAATTTTTTAAGGGCTTTCACAAGGTTCAACTAAACAATATATACAATCAACCCTATGACTTAAGATTTAATGAGGACGCCAGGCAAAGGAATCGTGAAAGAGTAGTAGTTGGACAAGACATTCAATTTACATTCGAGACCAGTAATTCCATATTTTATGAAATTATTGTAGATGCGAAAAATTTTAATCCGATACTTATTCAGCAATTGAAACTAAATTTAAACAACAAAAATTGGCGAGAAGCACAAGAAATGCTTCCAGAGGCAATCTACCATTTTGTAAATCTAAAAGAAGCGTTAATAAATGTCCCAGCCATACTAGAACCACTCATAAATGATGAAATGCAATCACAGAATGATCAAGGAAAAGAATGGTTAAAACAGGACCAACGCAAGATATTGGACGCGATTGGAGTTCTTCATGATATTCTGGAGGAATATGAAAAAAGAGAGGATCTTCTCCATCCAAATCAAATTCCAGAAGAAAGACGTTCAGATCCTACGGTTTATAAACGGATAAAACATTTACCACTAGATTGTCTTTTTAGTGATCTCAAAAATGCATATGAATTCATTGAAATGTATTTATTTCCAATCAATGTTTGGGAAGGAGGAAGTAAATATTACCCAAATGATAAATTGCACGCCTTGAAACCGCTTAAAGAAGAATTTTCAAAGATTCTTGAATTCGAGGATATTATTGAAGGAGAACAAATGGCAAAGTATAAAATTGAACGATGTATGAGGAGATTTAATAAGTTAATTAATCAGAAGATCTTGACAGCGATATAAGCATTACTTCATGACAACAGCAATATTTCGTCAATTCTATGCCGAAAAAACAATTTCGGCAATTTGATATTTTGCGTCTATATCTGATGTTACGCTATTGACAATAGGATTGAAATTATTATTTTTATACTCAAAAAAACAAATATTATAAAATCGTAGTCAATGTATACTTGATCTTTGATATCACGGCACAAACCCAAACATAACTTCATAGTTATGCTTCCCTAACAGGAGACAATACCATGAACAATCCCAAACGCATCGTCATCTCAGGAGGAGCCTTTAGCCCTCCGGGACTCAACCACATCGTAATTGAAATAGTGTTGATCCAACATTTTGACCTGGTAATCGTTGTTCCGTGCGGACAACGGCCAGACAAGCAATCTGTTAACTTCATCGCCCCGATCCACCGGGAAAAAATGGTAGAGCTTGCCTTTGCCGACATTCCCAACCTCCAGATCGATAATTTCGATCTCAAAGGCGACACCTACACACCGACCTGCCAGCTCCAGGAAAAATACGCAGCACAGTTTCCGGATGCCGAGATCTGGCACGTAGTCGGCAGTGACCTCATCGCCGGTGGCCGAAATCAGGATTCGCAAATCCATCGCATCTGGATAAACGGGCCAAAAGTCTGGAAAACGCTCAATTTTGCCATCATCATCCGCCCAGGCTATGAGTTAGTTCCCGAAGATCTTCCTCCGTCGCACATGATAATCAAAACAGGAAAGATCAACGGATCCAGCACGGAAATCAGGAATAACATCGCCGCCAGAATACCGACCGGCCATCTAACAACCCCTCAGGTATATGCTTACATCAAGAAACATCGGCTCTACACCACCGAACGGTAGATACACACCACGGCGTGTATCTACAAACATCGTAAACAACCAAACCACAAGGAACCAAAACCATGATCACCAAAGACAAAACCCTCGGAATGTTTCTCGGCATCCCCATCGGTGATGCCCTGGGAATGCCCGTCGAAACCTGGACGCTGCAAGCAATCGCGGAAAAAAAAGGCCGGATCACCACCTACCAAGCAGCCATCGGCCACAAGTGGCTCGGTGACTGGGAAGCCGGACATTGGACGGACGATACCCAGCTCAGCCTGGCTATTGCCAACGCAATGACTGAAAATGGCGGTATCAACTTCGAGAACGTCGGCGCTCATCAAGTCAAAGCTCTGGAGGAGAACACTGCCGGATGGGGAAAAAGCACCAAAGACTCCATCCAGCGGATCAAAGATGGAACCCCCTGGCATCTGGCAGGAAACAAAAAAGGCGTCGGAAACGGCGTGGCCATGAAAATCGCTCCTTTCGGAGCTTATCTGGCCGCAAAATTCCCCAATGACGACATTGTGGAAACCATCAAAGCACAGATGCTGAACATCGCAAACTTCACGATTATGACCCACAACACCGACCTGGCCATCGCCACCACCGCTGCCCATGTGGCCGCCATCATGATGTGCATGAGGGAGACAAAGATGACATTCTCCCACAAGCGATTCCTCTCCACCTTGGTCAAATGCAGCAGAGCTGCCTATGCCTACTGCGAACAAAACACCATCCCTGAGATTCCCGACAACTTCACCTCAAGACTGAATATACTCCGAAAAACCTCCATCACAACCCTCAGGGATGAAAAAATCGTGGAAATGTTCAGCGAGGGAACGTGTTACATCTACAACTCTCTCCCCTTCAGCTACGCCTTCTTCCTGCGCAACCCGTTCAGCATCGAAACCCTCTATGATATCATCAACGCCGGAGGAGATACCGACTCTAATGGCTCCATTGTGGGAGCCATACTGGGCGCCCTGAACGGCACCTCGATCTTCCCCGAGCACCTCATCGAAGGCCTCTGGAAAAAAGAGATGATCCGAAAGGCCGGAGAAAAATTCTGGGAGCAGTTTGGAACGTGACCGACATTGGTACAACCTTGCTAAAAGCTTTTCCAAAATTCACCGGGAAATGCCCACAGCAGATTCAACCCCCCGAGGCCTCGCGCCTCGGGATTTTTTATTAAAATCCATCCCCACATAAATCGCCTCAAAAATCTATACTCCGCCGCTTTTTTGAAATCTAAAATTTTGTATATGCTCCACAGCCCATCTCCATCATCTCATAGAACGTCGTTTGAACAAAAGCTATGAAGCATTATACATTAGAATTTATTGACGACGGAGTATACACTTGAAATATCCATCATTTCTAACTCTGCAATTACATCATCGACTGAAAATTCAGTACAATCAGACTCCTTACCTAAAGAAATGTTTCGTTTTGGATCATTACTATGAATACTAACGTAAATCTTTCCATGATGTATATCATTCTGGCCTGTGTTCAATATGGAAAAACTTATTTTATCTTCATTTGGCCTCCAAACGGCTATATGATAAACAGAAAGGTCATTCAAGTTTAATATACACCTAACCTCTCCATAATTAGTATTTACTTTCAGCACCATAATCACACCTTCATGCACATCTACAAATGAATTTTTGAATTTTTGAATTTTTCAAATATGCCATCTAAAGTAACAATTCTATCTGCACCTTCAACAAGATTCAAACTTTCTTTCGTTGTCATTTTTTAAATGATTAAAATTATCACTTTATTATCATAGTGGGATTTATGAATGTGTCAAGTATTTTCTATTAATTCGCCCGCTTGTCGCTATCTTTTGCTTGTCAACTCGTTATTTTGTCATCTGTTCTATAAATTCATCGAACAAATACTCCGCATCCTCCGGTCCCGCACATGCCTCCGGGTGGAACTGAACAGAAAATATCGGCTTTGATTTATGGCGAATTCCTTCTATTGACCCGTCATTGAGGTTTTTAAACCAGACCTCGAAATCTTTCGAAAGAGCCGCCTCGTCCACCTCAAAACCATGATTTTGCGAAGTTATCAGACATCTCCCTGATTTCAAATCCTGCACCGGCTGGTTCACCCCCCGATGCCCGTATTTCATCTTTTTCGTCTTCCCTCCAGAAGCCAATGCCAATATCTGATTTCCAAGACAAATTCCAAAAATCGGAATATCTTTTTTTAACGCCTGCGCTGCGATTTCAATAGTTTCTAACACTTTTTCCGGATCCCCGGGTCCATTAGAAATAAAAATCCCATCGAAATTCTCATTCAATTCAAAAGGATTTTGATCAAAAGGCAGCCGTAAAACTCGAACCCCACGCTTTAAAAAATTCCGAAAAATCCCATTTTTCGCCCCGCAATCCAAAAACACAATTGTCTTCCCAACCGGATTTTCCGGTTCTAAAATAGAAACTTCTTTCGGTGACACCTCAGGAACAAACCGCCCCTCAAGTTCATCCTCAAACTTCGAAGGTTTCAATCCCCCCAATTTCCCTAAAATCGTCCCATGCTCCCTCAACTCCTGCGTCAAAGCCCGCGTATCCACCCCAGAAATCGCCGGAACATTATTTTCCTTCAGCCAATCAGCAAACCTCCCCCGCTCCAACACATGCGAATATTTTTCGGATTCCTCCATCAAAACCACCCCCTTAACCCAAATCCTCGAACTCTCAAAAGTGTTATCAACAATACCACCACTCCTCTCAAAAACCCCATAATTCCCAATTAAAGGAAACGTAAACACAACAATCTGCCCGTAATAACTAGGATCAGTCAGTATTTCCAAATACCCGGCCATCCCAGTAGTAAAAACCACCTCCCCCACCTCCTCTCTATCAGCCCCAAAAGACTGCCCCTCGATAACCTGACCGTTAGCAAGAAAAAGTTTCATTTGTACTATTTATACTGAAAACTGGTGAGAGTTCAAGATTTGATAACTCCCGTCGAGAAAGCTCAGCCTGCAAACCGCGCTTGATGAGGATTGTATCTCACATTATAAACATTTCTGCACCCAATACCCCACCCTCAATACCTTCTCCTCCTCAAACGCCGCCCCCAAAATCTGTACCCCGATCGGCAGCCCCTCCTTTGACGCACCCACCGGCACCGAAATCCCGCAAATCCCTGCCAAAGAAGCCGGAATAGTTAGCACATCTTCCATATACATCTTTAACGGATCAGAACCATGCCCCCCAATCTTAAAAGCCGGAGTCGGCGAAACCGGAGCTATAATCACATCCACTTTATTGCCAAAAACATCATCAAAATCTTTTTTGATCAATGTCCGAACCTTCTGCGCTTTCCGATAAAAAGCATCATAGTATCCGGCACTCAAAGCATAAGTCCCAAGCAAAATCCTCCGCTTTACCTCATCCCCAAAGCCCGCTTCCCGGGTTTGGGTATAAATATCCTCCAAACTCCCAGCTCTCACTCCACTCCCATATCGAATCCCGTCAAAACGCGCCATATTGGCCGATATTTCCGATGGAGCAATAATATAATAAGTCGGAACGGCATATTTCGTATGCGGTAAAGAAATATCCACCAATTCCGCCCCAAGGGACTTCAATATTGCTTTCGTTTCATCCATCACCGCTAAAACATCATTATCCGTCCCCCCCATAAAATATTCTTTCGGAATCCCGATTTTCAGTCCTTTCATATTTTTCCCAAGTTCTACTAAATAATCCGGCACTTCCCTTTCGGGAGTCGTAGAATCTTTCGGATCTTTTCCGGCAATCACTTGCAGAATCATCGCACAATCCTCCACGGTTTTTGCCAACGGCCCTACACTGTCCAGACTAGAAGCCATAGGAATAGTCCCCCACCGGGAAACCCGCCCGTAAGACACCTTTAACCCCGTTACTCCGCAAAAATGAGCCGGTTGACGTATAGATCCACCGGTATCCGTCCCTATCGACCCGGCACAGAAATTCGCCGCAAGAGCCGCAGCAGATCCCCCGGAACTTCCTCCCGGTACCCGCCCTAAATCATGCGGATTTTTGGTCACCCCAAAAGCCGAAGTCTCCGTCGAAGCTCCCATAGTAAACTCATCTGTATTCATTTTTCCGAGCAACACAGCGCCCGCTTCCTTCAGTTTTCTCCACACCGTAGCATCGTATGGCGGAACAAAATTTTTCAAAATATTGGACGACGCCGTCGTGCGCACATTTTTTGTACAAACTACGTCCTTGAGAGTTATTGGCATGCCATCAATCGGAGATAACAAATCATTACTTTTCCTCCTGACATCACTGCTATCAGCCATTTCCCGAGCCAAATCAAAGGTCGTTGTCACAAAAGCATTGATATCTTTGTCCCTCGCCTCAATCTCAATAATAAACGCCTCGGTGATTTCACGGGATGACATTTTGCCATCAAGAAAAAGAGAGGAAAGTTCGGCTAATGTTTTTTCAGTAATATTCATATTACAATTTCTAAGTTCTAAGCTCTAAATTCTACCTACATTATTTTCGGAATCTTAATCATATGATCCTCAATCTCGTGAGGGGATTGCTCCAAATAATCGTCTCCATTGTCACAAATTTTAATCTCGTCTTTCCTTAATTCATTTTCCATCCCTGTAACTTGAGAAGTTTCCGAAACATCTTCCGTATCTACTTCCTGCAACTGCCCAAAAAAATCCAAAATATTCCCAAGCTGCGAAGTAAACTTTTCCGCATCCTTATCCGACAATTTTATCTTTGCCAACTTCGCAATATGCCGGACTTCGTCTGTGGTGATCATTTTTATTAAAAATAACTATGATAGGGAGTTTAATCCGGCAAAAACAATTTTGCATGTCATTTCCCTTAAATTAACTTGACAGGAGAAGGAGAAAGAGGTATAGAAAAATGGCGTTAATATTATCTATATAAAATGACCCAAGAATTAAGTCACTACCAACAAGAAGAACATAAACCAGTTAAAGTCCATAATGGAGATGTATTTCACCAAGTATTCTCGATTTTAAAAAGCTTTTGTCCAGAAATCCTCATACACCCTGTTGCTACTGTATCAAATTTTGTAAAAGAGACTTTAAAAGGAACTAATACTAAGACTGCTCCTGTTTTACTGCCGAATATGACAAAGCTACCCAATCCAGTTCATAAGACACGTTCAGCAAGCTTAGGAACTTTATGCACTACTCCGAATGAAGATTTACATAATAAAAGTACTATAGACGGAAAAACACCCGCGTTACATTTATTACAATTAAAAGGTGATCAAAAAACACTAAAAATCAAACTTGGTGAAAAAGAAGTTCCGATTGGTATATCTGCACGTGAGAAAATAAAATCCACTCAATTCCCTACCCTTTTGCAACATGAGAAACCGACAGGACTCATAACTTATCAGCCGGAACATCAACAACCAGAATTAAGTCCAAAAGAAAAACTGAAAATTCAAATAAATGAAGTATTAACAACATTATACCCGACGGAACTTTTGGCAGATCGAAATAAAATCAAGTACGGTCATAAAAAGATGATTCCGGAAATCAGAATGCTGGATCTGCAAGGCGTAATTAAGAAATTAAGAAAAGTATTGATAAAAAAATTATTGGAAGAAACTCCTGAAAAGAAAATATGGGAGAGCGTTGCATTGGAGCAAAAAATAATCCAACTTATTTTGGATACGGATTTTCAGAAAATACGAATAGGTAAAAAGAGGAAAGCTATTTCCAGAGGAAAACATATTGCCTCCGATATGAAAAAAGTTTTATGGGAAAGGCTTGAGGCAAAAGAAGCAGAAAATCGCGAGCTTATCGCACGAGAAATAACTTTTACAGACTCTCATGGAGATTGGAAAGCTGTAGAAAATGTTTTGCGACAAGAAGGCGTATTAGATAATGCAAACAACTTAACGGAAGAAGTATTAAACGGAAAATTAAATGTAAAGATTGATTTTACAGGAGACGGCGTGAATTTAAGAGACCGAAAAGATCCTATTTTAGCCAATATTGTGCGCCTACAAAAATTGTTACCCAAAGGATCAAGTATCAATTATACCGTAAATGGAAACCACTGCTTAGCAAAAATCGCAAGAGTGGAGAACAATTTAAGAAGAATGAGACATCTGCCGGAAAAAGAACAAAGCAAAGCCGGGTTACGTGCAATTTCCAAGGAACAAAATGAACAGTTTAATCTGATCCGTAACGCCAATATAATTGATTTTGATTTCAGCGCTAAGAACGAACCCGTCATCATACGCTTTCATGGACCGAACCTTCCAGTCTGGCTACTGGAAGAAGCCGTAAAGATTAAAGCACAAGAAGGCGATTGGATTAAAGCCTTAAATAAAAAGATTTATCATTCATTATTTAAAAGAGATGATTCGGGAAGTGCTATTACAATGCTCAATAAAAAGCTCTTTGGTCCACAATCCAAAGAAGCCCCTGAAAAATACTGGAAACGGAAAGAACAAAAAATTAATGAACTTTTGGATAAATTATGCAATGGAAGACCAAGAGCGCTTCTTTGCGGACATATTGCTCTAAATGGAGGAAAGCATGAATCTCACAAACACGGATCAACCTGGATTTTCAGAGGCGACCTGGCTGTTTCCAATTGTAGAAACGGAAGAAAATGCAGGGCCAAGGACGGAGCCGGAATAAGGCTTGATCGGCTTTTAAAAAAGACCGAAGACGAAGCCTCGGAGGAAGTAATGGAAATAAAATTTATTAACCCGAAAGAGCACGAACCCGAAAACCCCTGGTTAACACGCAAAATGGAGACACGAAGAAAATTTGAAAAAGGTATCAACAAAGCAAGACAGCAGAAACAAAAAAGAAAAGCAGCACAAAGAAGCAGAGTTAATAATAAGAGAAGGAATAAAAAATAAAACAAATTTAAAGATTCTTTTCTAGGGTTTTGGCAAAAAATTAAATACGTAGATTCGCTCAGATTTGCGTCAGATGAATTTATAAAAAATCGAGGAATATTGTAATATTGTGAGACTTTTTTAGGAATTTATATGGCGCGAATATGAGATGAAGATGCGTGCTTTATTTTTTGCCAAAACCCTACCTCACTTCAACATGTTATAAGCTTCCGCACAACCACACCCAACTCATCCATCGCAATCTCCTCCTGTTTTCCCGACTCCATATTCTTCATCTGAACAACTTTTTTATTCACCTCCTCCTCCCCTATCACCACACAAAGCGGTATTTTGAGCTTATTCGCATAATCAAACTGCTTTCCGACTTTTTTATCCTCCAAATAATTTTCAGACTTAATGCCTGCCTCTCTCAACATAGCTGCAACTTCAAGCGCTTTTGCCATAGTTTTTTTGCCAATAGCTATAACTAATACTTCTGTCGGAGAAACTCTTTCCGGTTTTATAATTTCTTTCTCGAAAAGCTGTGGCAGTAACCGCGATAAACCGATAGATATACCTACTCCCGGCAGTTTCCTGCCCGTAAAAACCTCTGCCAAATCATCATATCTTCCTCCGGAACAGATTGAACCGATACCGGTATTTTCCGTACCGTCATCGTTCATCAAATTCGTCTCAAAAACCGTCCCCGTGTAGTAATCCAAGCCCCTCGCAATGGAAAGATCCACACGATATCTTTTCTCCGAAACTTTCATATTCTCAAGCCCTTCTATTACGGTTTTTAATTCTTCACTCCCTTCCAAAAATGTCGTATTAACCGACATACTTTCCAACTGCTTAAAAATTTCCCCAGAATAACCTGAAATTTCTGTAAAATCCATAATTTTTTGGGCATTTACTTTGGAAATTCCTTCATTTATTAATGCCTGAAACACTTTTTTATGCCCGATTTTTTCCATTCCGTCCACAATATCCAGTACTTTTTTTGCTTCTTTTCCCGGCAACCCCAATGATTCAAAGAATCCCAGGAGTATCTTTCGATTATTAATTTTTACTATAAAATCCCCTATTTCCAGCTGCTCAAAAATCTGAATGATAATCGAAGGCATCTGCGCGTCATTGAGCAAAGAAAGATACTCGACTCCGATCACATCGATATCACACTGGTCAAACTGGCGATATCTACCTTTCTGCGCACGTTCCCCTCGGAAAACCGGTCCAATGGAGTATCGCTTAAAAGGAAACGTTATCTCTGAAAAATGCCGCGCTACATAAAGCGCCAAAGGCACCGTATGGTCAAACCGCAAAGCCATCCCGGAATGAGAAGAATCATTTTCCTCATCCAATAATCGCTTCAACACATACATTTCCTTCGGATTTCCTCCTTTAGCCACCAAATTCGCCTCCTTCTCGACTAAAGGCGTAGAAATCGGGAAAAAACCGTTCCGTTCAAAAACATCCGAAATAACCCGAATCCACCGTTGCCGAACTTGTTCCTGGGCCGGAGAAAACTCCGGAAAACCGCTAGGGCAAGATACATTTAATTTCTTCATATTTCTAAATTAGAAATTCTAACTTCAAAATTCTAACTTCAAAATTATAAATTCCAAATTCATTTTTCTAAAAAATAATTTGCAAAATCTGAAAAGTTATTTTATACACACAATGTGCAATTCTTAAAAAAGCCAAAATGTTTAAAAGAATCATTATCCTAATTGTCATCGCCTCAAGTATTTTTTATTTCTGGAAATCTCAAAAATCGGAAGAAGAAACTACCGAACCTGTAACTAAAGAAAAAGCAGAAGAAAAGAAAGAGGAAGAAAAAACACCGGAAAAGAAAGAAAAAGCCCCTCCTCAAAAACCAAAAAATGATAAAAAACTGCTTGATAAACTAAAACAGGAATCCATAAAACCGAAAGCAGAAGTTCAGAAAGAAGAACCTACCCAAAAAGAACCAGCCCCAACAAAAACCACCAAAACCGAAGAACCTTCCACACCTGCTACTCTGCCCGCACCTCAAACCCCACCACCGACTATCACAAGTCCCCTAACCATACAAAAAAGTATTCCCAACCAAGAATCAAAAGTTAAAATATATCTGTATGAATGGAACATTGATATTTCCCAAAAAGAAATCCCCGCCGGCAAGGTTTCCTTTGAAGTTCATAACACCGGAAAATTCACACACGATTTTGCCGTTAGAGGACTTGAAAATTACGGAAAAGTACGCCCAAAAGAAACTCGTGTCTTTACGCTGGAACTAAATTCAGGAGATTTTGAAATCTATTCTGAAAGAGGGAAGGACGGGGAGAAGGATATGAGAGTAGACTTCATGATCGTAAAATAATTCTGATAATTGAAAATTTCAGAAAAAACATTAATTTGAACATACAAAAGTATTGTAAGTTTAAATTAATTTTTATAATCAAACTTTCATGAATACCTCCCTCATCTCCGTCTCCGACAAAACCGGCATCATCGAATTTGCCCAAAAACTTGAAAAACTGGATTTTCAAATCATCTCCACTGGCGGAACATTCCGTACACTCAAAGAGAATGGCATCAAAAATCTTATTGAAGTAGGAAACTTTACCGGATTTCCAGAAGGCCTGGACGGAAGAATAAAAACCCTCACCCCTCAGGTTTTCGGAGGGATACTCAATCTTAGAGAAAATCAAAAACACCAAAAATTTTGCAAAGAAAATAAGATCAAAAACATCGACCTGATCGTAGTAAACCTCTACCCCTTCAAAGCTGCCTACAAAAATCCGGATAAAGATTTTGCCGAAAAAGTGGAACAAATAGATATTGGCGGCCCGTCCATGATCCGCGCTGCCGCAAAAAACTATGAATACTGCATTCCGATAGTAGATCCCGGAGATTATCCAAAAATCATTGAACAGCTGGAGCAAAACGGGGATTTAGATTTAATATTCCGCAAACGCCTCGCCACAAAAGTCTTCGAAATGACCGCCCACTATGACCTACTCATCGCCAAGTTCTGGTCAGAAAATTCGGAAAAAATGCCACTGAGATACGGAGAAAACCCCCACCAATCAGCTGTTTGCCTTTCTGATCCTTTTGCAACCGGCGTAAGGCTAGTGGGAGCAAAAATCCTGAACGGAAAACCACTGTCATTTAATAATTTCAACGACGCCAACGGCGCGTTGGAATTAGGAATTTCGTTTGACGAACCTTTTGCGGCCATCATAAAACACGCCACCCCCTGCGGAGCAGCTATCGGGGCTACTGTCGAAGAAGCCTTTGAAAAAGCCTATGAAGCCGATTCTGTATCCGCCTTTGGAGGAGTGATTTGTGTCAATCGGAAAGTAAGCAAAGCATTAGCCGAAAAAATCACATCGTTTTTTAACGAAATCGTCCTGGCTCCAAAAATATCCACGGAAGCGCTGGAAGTTTTCAAGAAAAAGAAAAACTTGAGAGTACTGGAGGTGCCGAACTTCACCGAAAAAACAAACGACCTTTCTGTCCGAAAAATACGAGGAGGCATGCTCGTCCAAGATCTGGACATTAAAGAAATCAAAAAATCCGACATTAAATGCGTCACAAAACACTCCCCTACTCCATCACAAATAAAAGATCTCCTCACTGCCTGGAAAATAGTAAAAATAGTAAAATCCAATGCCATAGTGATAGTAAAAAACGGCGTACTGATCGGAAAAGGAGGCGGCCAAACCTCCCGGGTAGAAGCCATGAATATTGCACTGGAACAAGCAGGTGAAAAAGCAAAAAACGCCGTCATAGCCTCCGACGCCTTCTTCCCGTTCCCCGACTCCATAGAACTAGCCGGTTCGCACGAAATATCCGCTATCATCCAACCCGGAGGCTCAAGAAAAGATGATGAGGTTATTGCTAAATGTGATGAACTGGGGATTGGGATGATGTTTACGGGAGTGAGAGCGTTTTTGCATTAAAAAACTCGTCTGGGCGCAGGCCTCGGACCAACACAACGATCCAGACTTCTCCTTAAATCCTCTGGAGTACTAAAAATCAGAGGAGTCGAATCATTTATACCAATACCAAGCTTCAGAACACCAACTAACTTGTTGTTATAATAAACAGGCCCTCCGGAAAAACCACGAAGATTCAATTTTTCTGGTAAGACTATATGAAATAAATCTGTAGTGATTGCTCCCCCCTCTTCCATAAACCATGATATTCCCATATCCAGTCTTTTCATAAAAGGCAAAAAACGGGCTATTCCCGATATTTTATAAAGACTCCCTCTTCTTGTTCCATATGCAACCACTTCTTTTTGATCCAATTCATAATTTGAAATAGTCATATCTACCTCTCTAGGAATTAAATCTTCTAAAGGGTCTGATAACAAATCCATAAGATTTGAGTTATCATAAAAACGACGAGGATTCATAATTAAACCAATATCCTGACGCCTATCATTACAACTACCTGTCTTTTCTACTACATGTTCAGCCGTAGGCGCTATAAGCTGCCCCTTATATCTTACCAAAGAGTAAGTTCCCTCTCTCTCAGAAACAGAAACTTCCCCATCAACAACTCTCATACTTCTAAAAATCCCCATAGAATCCTTTGCCGATCTCAAAATAGGCGTCCCATCACTTAACATATGAATATTCCCAGCCGGAAACCATCTTGGATCAGTTATATGCTCAATTCTGGCAGTTGGTTGAAATAACTCATCTTCAGGGGAACGCGAACACCCCCCTATCAGAGCTAATGCACTAGCCTGTGAGGTTTTTTCAAGCAACCATGAAAGCGCTTCTCTCCTCGTCCTTGGAGTATTTAAGTCTGATTCTAATCGAGATTCAGGATTTTCTAGCATTTAGTGAGAATTAACTTTTTTAATAACTAATTAGGAGTATAGTAATAAATCAGAAAAAGTCAATATTTTAATTGACCTGTGTGTTTTTTTATGTTAAAATAATCCATAGAATTTTTCAAAAAAACACAAAAAAATGAAAACACATACCATCCTTCCTTTTGACCTAATGGTAGAAATTGCCCTCATGGCACTACTCACCATTGGCTTTACTATTCTCGGCTATTTATCTCGTGAATTTGCTATAGACATGCAAACATTTTTAACCGATAGCGGCTGGGGAGCATTTTAGGTTTAGTACTTAAATTTGTTTCCTATATGAAGAAAGCACATAGCCATAAGCATTGTGCTTTTTTCGTAAAATGCAGAATGTGGAAGTTAAAAAAAATTCTCCTTGAAACTCTCCCAAAGCCGATCTATACTCACGATAATTTCAAAAAAAATGAAAAAGAAAAAAAATAAAAAAAGCCTCATCACGGGAATCATAGTAGGAGGCGCTATAGGATCAGCCTTATCACTACTCTTCGCCCCAGAAAAAGGCGAAAAAACCAGAAAAAGAATTTCCGACCGAGTCAAAGACTGGTTTTCGACCGGAAAAACGAAAGGAGAGAAGTTTTTGGATAAATATAAGAAGTAAAATCCTCACACTATCTATTAAGTATCTCCCTTATAGCCGCATCAAGCTGCCGGTCAATATCTTTCTTTTTCTCCTCTGTCGTCGAATCATCCACCTCTACGTCCGGCACAATTCCATCTTCATGAATCCATCTATCTTTCGGCGTAAGCCATTTCGCAACCGTCAATTTCAGCGTTGCCCCATTTGAATAATTAGAAATTTCCTGGACCGTTCCTTTCCCGAGAGACTTTGCCCCCACTATTTTTCCGATTCCGTAATCCTGAATCATCCCGGTAAAAATTTCGGAAGCACTGGCCGACCCTTTGTTTTGAAGAACTGCCAGTTTTTTTAAACTCGCCAATTCTCCGTCACGCGAAGAACGGTACTCCTTTTCTCCATTCCTTTGTTCCACAGAAAAAATCAGTTTTCCTTTTTCTAGGAAAAATTCCCCCATTTCCACCGCCGAAGTTAAAAAACCGCCCGGATTATTTCGCAGATCAAGCACTAACCCACGAGGTTTTTTTGGAAGCACTTCATTTTGCCACATATTCTTAAAATCCGCTCCAGTAGTTCGGTTAAACTGGTGAATTCCAATAATCGGCACCGAATTTTTCCATTTTAAGGTTATGGAAGGAATGGTTATCCTCCCACGTATAACATCAATAGTCTTTTCCATTCCGTCCCGCAAAATCCCCAACACAACTTTCGTTCCTTTTGGCCCGCGAATCAGATCTATAGACTCCCGAATCGTATTTCCTTTTATGGATTCGCCATCTACCGTTATCACCACATCTCCCGGTTCAATTCCGGCTTTCTCTGCGGGAGAACCCTTTATGGGAGCAGTAATAATCAAATCATCCTTTATCATCTCCACATAAGCCCCTATTCCCTCAAATTTCCCGTCCAACCCGTCTTTAAAATTCGCCACTTTCTCCGGCTCGATATAAGAAGAATATTTATCTCCTAACTCTTTCACCATCGCCGTAATAGCCGCATCAATCATCTTGGTCTTCTTTTCCTCCGTCAACTCATCCACAAACCTGTATCTCGCATTAATGCTCCCAAAAATCGACTCCAAAACACGAGCATTCGGTATACGAAGACCATTGCCAACACCCACATCCCCTTCATCCGAGATAATTTCAATTTTTATATCCCTTTGAGTAGCGCGCTTAGGCTGAGGAGAACGACTCCGAATTCCATGCCGCCGGGTGCTTCTTGCTTTTCGCTTTGAAACGGGAGAATCAAGGCTGGATTTTTTAATCCCGTGATCGTGATAACGATAAAGCCAAGTCACAAAATCCCGCCTGCTCACCGGCTCAAAAGGCCTCAACGGATCAACATCCGACAGCTCCAAAAAATTAGAAGCAAAAGCCGCCTCAATATCTATTAAATACTTCGCCCGAGGCGACACACCTCCAACTTTCTTACGAAATTCTTTTGAATTTGATTTCGGAAGAAGTATTCCCTTAGTTTTTATAATAGCCTTTATCGCCTGAAGCCGGGAAACACTTTCAAAACCATCAAACTCCTCATCAGCATTTAAAAAACCACGCCGTATAGCCTCCCGGATAAACGGAGCACTCAGATCATTTTCCTTTATATTCGGCGGTAAAGGTGTCCCGAAATCAGCCGAATGCGGGTCAAAACCGGCATCCCGAAACAACACCTCCAAAAGCATTTTCGCCGGAACAAAAGAATCCGGACGAAAAAAACCACGATCCTGCAATACCCCCCGATCGACTAAATTCTGGATAGCCGGGAGCAATTTTGAGTTCGGAGATATATCACGAAAGGCTGATGCCTGGGGAACGAAGAAGAAAACTGAACACAGGAGGAGGATGAATTTTTTCATGAACTAGAATTTTGAAGCTAGAAGCTTGAATTTAGAATAAAGAGAAAAAAAGTGTTGGTCAATTTTTGTGTACAAAGTGCTTATCACACTTTCTACTTATTTTTAAGGCAAAGTCAAGCAGGCGTACTAAAAAACACGAAACCTCAACTCAGAAAAAGTCGACTAATCATTTCCATGTTCTTCATCTATATTCCGTTTTACATCATCAGATATATCACATAGCAGTGCCTGAATATCTATCGGCGCTAATTCCTCATCAGTAACACAAAATTCCTTTATTTCACTTCCAGCATTTTCTCCTAACTCACTACACGTTACTTCTTGCTCTTTTAGTAGTAATTCAGACATGATTTTTTTATTTAAGAAATAATATGTTCATTTCTAGTAAAAAAATATAAAAATGCAATATTTTTTCACAGCAAAGTTCATTCCAATAATCAAAATAGTATCTTCAATCTACCAGCCAAAGCTTCAAAGGACATCCTACGCTAAAACGTAAGATGGTGCCGAGGGAGGGAATCGAACCCTCACTCCTTGCGGAACACGATTTTGAGTCGTGCGCGTCTACCAATTCCGCCACCCCGGCTCGTCGTTACGTACATTCCGTTTCGCTATCGCAAAACTCCATTTACTTCGTCCTCTCTCCCTCTCGAAATTCAATCTTTAGAGATTGTATTTCGGATTTTAAAACATCTTTAACTTCTAAATTATAATCGCTCAAAAAAATCCTCCAAAGAAATATCTGCCAAATCCAAAACTCCATTTAAAGTAAAACGATCTAATTCCCTATGATCTGGAACAATTGTCTTTTTTCCGGTTAAAAATTTCACTTTAATGTGACTTCCTTTTTGTGAAACAACCTCTCCCCCAAAATTCCTGCATAAATTCTTTACAACCTCTTTTCCTGAAACCGTTCTATATTTCCTACGTAGCATATTCTACTTCAAAAGTATGAACTGTACTTTT
>CAYVJW010000004.1:23029-30920 GCA_964451885.1 uncultured Candidatus Peribacteria bacterium
ATCCTCTTCCAAATAAAGCGCTACAGCTTCCTTTAAATTCCCCTGTGCTTCCTCAGGAGTTTTCCCTTGAGAAACAACCCCTAACTCCACACATTTGGCTACCCAAATTTTCTCTCCCTGAAAAACAACACTAGTAAACTTCATTCTCATGTCTTTATGTTAAAGAAATAATAATAAAATGCAAACTCCAAAAAAAGTAGCTTTCCAAGGCAAAAAAGTGTAAAATTACACAGCTCAAAAAAAACATCTTTAATTTCGCGAAGCAAACATGTTTGGAAGAAAAAAACCCCCAGCTATAAAAATTCCTTCTTCTATCCTCAAAAAAGAAGCGGAAAAAATAGCTAAAAATATGTTGAAGAAAGAACAAAAAAAAGAGAAAACCAAATTATTGAAAGAAAAAGCCAAACAAAAAGCCACCAAAAAAGTAGAAAAGAAAAAAACAGAAGAAGTACATTGGGAAGAATTTTCCGAAGACGGTCTACATCGTGAAGTCTATGGCGTAATATGGATACTCTGCGCCATTCTCCTCACGGCCATCTTTTTTTCCGAAGCTGAATTTTCTCAAAAAATTACCAGCGGATTTCAATTTTTATTTGGAAAAGGAATGTGGATGGCTCCGATTCTCTGTATTGGTTTTGGCGTTACCCTCTTATCGAGAAAAGACGTTCACTTCCCTCCCCCTCGAGTTTTTGGATTTTTGCTTTTCTTTGTGTCTATTCTTGGATTGCTCAACTTATTCCTCCCCCAAAACGAATCCCTTGCCCTCTCTCGCCAATACGGAGGAGCCATCGGTTTTACCGTAGGATTTTTCCCACGAGAGTTCTTAGATGACGCAGCAACATCGATTTTACTAGTGGGACTTCTTTGGATATCTGCTGTACTGAGTTTTGGAATTCGAATCTCCGATTTATTCAGAAAAAAACATAAAGAAACAACTAAAAAAGAAAAGATTACAACAAATAATACTACTTCCCAAACAGACGAAGATCTGGCAAAATCTACTTCATCACCACAAAAAACAACTAAAAGCGATCTCGAAATCATCGACTCAACAGGAGGCAAAGATAATAAGAAATCAAAAATTGCCATAGACCTTTCTCAAAAAGACGAACTAACCGAAGCTAAAAATCGAAACCTCTCGGGCATATGGGAACCTCCCAACCTTGACCTTTTGAAAGCAACCCACTCTACCATTGTGGTAAACGAAAAAGACTTAAGGAAAAAGGCAGAATCAATACGCAACAAACTGGATCAATTTGGCATAGACGTAGAAATGAAATCTGTCCACGTAGGACCGACCGTTACCCAATTCACCCTTGAACCTTCGGCTGGTGTAAAACTCAGTAAAATTACGACACTGAAAAGCGACATGGCTCTGGCATTAGCTGCTTCCACAGTTCGAATAGAAGCTCCCATCGCCGGGAAAAAACTGGTCGGAATCGAAATCCCGAATGAAAAACGAGCTATAGTCGGCATGCGTGAAATTCTAGAATCTGAATGCTGGGAAGAAGAAAAATCAACTCTAAAATTAGCCGTAGGAAGAAATGTTGCCGGAAAACCAATGGTCGCAGACCTCGAAGCAATGCCGCATTTGCTCATTGCCGGAAAAACAGGATCAGGAAAATCAGTCGCCATGAATGCCTTTTTAATTTCTCTCCTCTGGCAGAATTCACCGGATATCTTAAAAATGATTTTGATAGACCCAAAACGAGTCGAATTAAATCTTTATAATCACCTTCCCCATCTACTAACACCGGTAATCGTGGAACCTGAAAAATCTGTTTCTGCCTTAGCTTGGGCAGTGGCAGAAATGAACCGCCGGTATAAAGACTTTTCAGAACATCGCTGCAGAAACATTAGAGAATTTAATGAGAAATATCCAGATAAAAAAGAACCGTATATCGTCATTGTAATCGACGAACTATCAGATCTGATGATGGTAGCCGGAAAAGACGTGGAAGCCGCCATATGCCGAATTGCGCAAATGGCCCGGGCAGTGGGAATGCATTTGATTGTAGCCACTCAACGCCCGTCAGTAGATGTAGTAACCGGACTGATCAAAGCTAACCTCCCGGCACGAATCTCCTTCAAAGTGTCCTCCGGAATAGACTCCCGAACCATCATTGATGGAATCGGCGCCGAAGATCTCCTGGGATTCGGAGACATGCTTTATCTCGACGGGAACACAGGGACACTTACTCGTTCACAAGGAATTTTGATCACCAACAACGAAGTTGAAAAAATCACCAATCACATAAAACTGCAGTTTCCGGAACAAATGATCAATGATGAGATCACCAGCCAGTCAATTGACGGAATGGCAAAAGGAGGCGTTCTTACGGCAGGCATGGACGAAAGTGGTATTAGAGATGAAGATCTAGACTCCTTGTACGAAGAAGCCGTTGATCTGATAATCGAAATGGGAAAAGCCTCCGCCAGTCTTCTCCAAAGAAGAATGGAAATTGGATACGCAAGAGCCGCCCGAATACTTGATCAAATGGAAGCAAAAGGAGTAATAGGTCCTTCTAAGGGGGCAAAACCAAGGGATATTTTTGGAAGAGAGGAGGTGGAAGCATAAATGCAATAACTTCAAGATTTTTTATTACAACTTTATGAAATTACTTTCCAAATCCCAAAAGCATTTCCACCTCTTCACAAACTTCCACTACCACCACATCACCAAATTATTCCAACTCAAAGATAAGCTGGGACTTCTTTACGAACATCTTATTATCCAGGCATTTGCCATTTCCCTGGTATCCATATTTATTCCTGTTTACCTTCTTTCCATTGGCTTTTCCCTTCAGAAAGTACTTGTTTTTCTGCTTATCGAATGGGGAATATTCGGAGCACTGTCGCCTGTTTACGGCAGAATCATCAACCGGTTCGGATTAAAGGAAGTGATCCTTATCCGTACTCCACTTTACTTCGTCGGCTTATATTTCCTTTTTTTACTGCGGGACAATATTTTTCTTCGGGAAGTTTTTTATTTCATTCCGGCTATCATCGGAGCTTCCGGAGCCCTTTATACACTCTCAATTGATTCAATTTTTGCATCTGAAGTAGGTAACCGGAAACAAGGTGAAAAAGTAGCAAAACTAATTGCCTTACCACAACTTGCTACCATAGTCGGCCCCTTTATGGGAGGAATGCTTTCGGCTTTATGGGGGTTTCAGATACTCTTTTTCGCTGTTTTTATTTTACTTTTCATATCCTGCATTCCTATTCTTCTTATCAAAGAACATATAAACCATCCCCCCTTCAAACTTAAGATTTTTAAAAAAATGAAGGGGCAGTTTAAAAATTTTCTATATATAGTTCCCTTCGGAACAAAAACGCTTATAGAAATATCTATCATTCCCCTGGTTATTTACCTCTACCAGGAAAACACTATTTATCTTGGAAGTATTGTTTCCATATTATCGATAATAAGCGGACTGTATGTCCTCCTTATCGGAAAACTTACAGACAAGTACGGATACGCAAAAATACTCAGATTCGGAGGAGCCGTCACCTGTATTATTTATCTAACTTTCGGATATTTTTTACAAAATGATTCTTCACCCTTTCTCTTATTTCCTATTGCCGCCGCAATGATCTGCTTTCTCATAAACCTGCCATTTGAAACCTATCTCTTCAAAGAATCCCGAAAAGAAAAATCCCCCCTTGAATTTCTCGCTTTTAGAGAATTTGCCCAATTTTGGGGAAGAATGATCCTTCTAGGAACCCTAATTCTTTTCAACTACAATCTGGATTTTGCATTTTATCTGGGAGGATTTTTCTCGGGTATATTTATTCTTTTTTAAAATTATTAATTATTTAAGCCCTCTCTGCTTCACACTCTCCATGTAACTCACCGGCAATACCCATTTTGCCAAAAATGGCGATAAAAACGTCACCACTATCGAAACCGCCACCACGGAAGAAAACAAATCAGGGGTTAATAACCGTTGCTGAGTTCCATCTGCCAAGATTATAAACGTATCATACCCGATTTTTGCAATAATAATCTCCATCACTCCCCTACCCGAAGCAATAACTGTCAGAGCTGTCGCTTCTCTAAAATTAAAATCTCCAAAAAAATAAGCCGCTCCCCCAGTCCCAATCCATTGCCCAAGCATAACCAACCCAAGAAGCATCAACACAAAAAATATATTTTCCTGAAAAACGGAAAAGCTGATCGCCATACCGATAGAAGCAAAAAATATAGGACCGAAAAACGAATACGCAATCCCGTAATACCGATCCTCAATCTTAGCAAAAAGCTTGGGATTAACGAGTTCTTCTTTGACAAACACCCCTCCTATAAAAGCCCCTAAAATAGAATGCAACCCGATAATCTCCGCCAAATACCCGAATAAAAATACAACAATAAGGGAAAACGTAAACGCTTTTGTTCCTTTTGTATTTAAAAATCTGGAAAAATAAGGAAGAATTTTTTTTCCCAAAAACACAGTTCCTCCAAAAAACAACAGTACTTTCATAATGACTATTACCGCCGCAGAAAAGCTGATCTCACCCAGGTTCGCCATTGTGATCACCACCGACAAAAGTGCAAAACCCACAATATCATCCACCAAAGTCGCCCCCAGCACCGCATGTCCTATCTTTGTATTCTGCAATTTAAAATCCTTAAGTACCCGGGCAATGATCGGAAAAGAAGTAACCGACAACACCGTCCCCATAAAAATAGCCGTCATCAACGGAAATCCAAGCCAGTAAATCACCCCTAATCCCAACAAAAAAAGACTGATTATTCCGCCAGAAGCAATAACAACAGATAATTTCGAACTTTTTAAAAGCGCCTTCAAATCTGTATCCATACCGGCATGGAACATAATAAAAAACACCCCAAGCTCCGCCAAAACCCTTATCAGTTCGCTATCCGGCATAAAAGAATGCAACACCGCCGGCCCGATAATAATCCCCGCAATGATCTCCCCCAAAACCGCCGGAAGCCGAATATAAGAAAAAAGCCTCCCCACAGTCCAGATAACCACCATCAGTATCAAAAGAATATACATAGGATGCTCCGGATCAATAACGTGATGGAAGAGAAAGCTAAGGAGGTTTTCCATAAATGAAAAAGATGATAAACAGCACTTAATATTTTATATAGCATTGTTTTTTGAAATTGTAAAGATAGTAAGCTTGACAAGAACTTAGAACTATGATATATATCAAATGCAATAGTTGATGAATTTGTTTTTTCATTCCCGAAAGACCAGTTCTCGCTATTGCGAGTTCTGTTCTTTTAAAGACCATGTATCCAACCCATAAAGGAGTGTCCGATGTCAAAACCTGGTGAAAACACAGCAATAATGCTTTGCAACATCCTGCCCATAGTTGGCCTGGCCCTTATAGCCGCATTCATCATGATGATGAATCCCCCCTCATTCATCGCCGTATTGGTGGGTATCTGCGGTTTTGCAGCAACCATGAGGTACCTCCTACTGGAAGAACACCGAAAAACAATAAGCGAGCTTATTGGCGCTCTGTGTGGACTTGCGACCATCGTCGCTTCATGTTTCTTGGTCTGACCGAACATGCCGGAGGGGGTGTGCCTTGTGCCACCCCCTCCGAAACATTTTACTCAAACGACAATTGACAACAATATAATAAGAACTACAATTATAAAAATGACAAAAGTAGCAGATAAAATTTCACCTCTCAACATTTCTCCCAAAAATCGAATTTCTATTTGGGAGAAAGCTAAAGGAATGTGGAAAAATAAAAGACCTGATCCAATTAGGGAATTAGAGAAAAAAAGAAATGAATGGTAGCATGTACACATTGGATACTAATACTATTATATATTACCTCAAAAACGACCCACATGTTGTGGACATTTTTAATGATATTTTTCATCAAGATGATCCCGTATATATTTCGTGTATCACAGAATTAGAACTTTTTAGTTTTTCAGGGTTAACTACCGAAGAAGTAGAACAGATTAATAAATTACTTCAAACACTTCATATTATTCCGGTAGATTCACAATTGGCGAGATTAGCCGGATTTCTTCGTTCAACCCATAAAATCAAAACTCCAGACAGCATTATCGCTGCTACCGCTATTTTTACAGGAACAAAATTGCTTACTCGAAACATTGAAGATTTCAAAAAACTTTCTCTGCTGCGTTCACAAAAGATATAAACCTCCCAAACCGATCAAACGCCTCCCTAAGCTCCCCCTCACTCGCCGCATACGTCATCCTCACATATCCCCTCCCCGCACTCCCAAACACCGAACCCGGCACAACAGCCAGTTTTTCTTTTTTCAATAATTCCTCACAAAACTCCACATCATCCCCCCTCAAAGAAGAAATATCCACAAAAATATAAAACGCCCCCTTCGGGCGATGAAAGTTCATCTTCATTTCTTCCAGCCTGGAAATACAATACTTCCTTCGTTGATCAAAAATTTTATTCATCTTTTGCGCTTCCACATCCCCTTTTCGTAACGCCTCAATAGCCCCCACTTGAGACAGCGTCGGCGCACAAAGAGCGGAATACTGATGAATCTTTGTCATTCCCCCAATAACTTCTGAAGGGCCACACGCCCACCCTACCCGAAAACCGGTCATGGAATGTGTTTTAGACAGTCCATTGAAAAGTATAGTCCGCTCTTTCATTCCGAAAAGTTCAATAAAACTTTTATGCAACTGTTGGAAACTCATTCCCCCATAGATTTCATCAGATAAAACAAGTAGATCATGCTTTTCAGCGATTTCGGCAATAAATTTCAGTTCTTTTTCCGAAAAAGTATTCCCCACCGGATTGCCAGGAAAATTAAGCACAATCGCCTTTACGTTCCCGGAAATTTTCAGATCAAAAACATTCAACGGATCATAAAACTCCACTTCCCCTCCCGCCAAACGAACAAGCGGCTCATACATCACATACGCAGGATTTGGGACATACACTTTTTCCCCAGGATTTATAATCGCTCGAAACACCAGATCCATCCCCTCAGAGACCCCGCTCGTGACTAATATTTCCATAGCCGGATCATACTTTTGCTTCGTATCAGCAAATGTTTTTTTAGCAATCTCCTCACGAAGCTCAAAAAGCCCGGCATTTTCCGAATAATTCGTAAACCCTTTTTCTAAAGCAAAAATCACCGCCTCTCGAATATGCCAAGGCGTAGGAAAATCCGGCTCCCCCACCCCAAGGGAAATGACCTCAGGCCCAGCAGAAATAACAAGATCAAAAAATTTTCGAATACCACTTGGAGGGAGTAAAGAAACTTGTTGGTTTATGAAACTTTTCATAATTGAAACAAAAAACATTTTCATTCCCTACGCTGCAACCGGAATCCTCACCACCTTCGGTTCCTCCATCAAAACCTCTCCATTAGATTTATAAGCCTTCAATAAAAAATGCGTGGAAGTAGACTTCACCCCCTCCATTGGCGCCAAAATATCCGTAACAAACTTCGAAATAGCATCAAGACTGTCGTCTTCCACCTGAACAAAAAGATCCGCCCTCCCGGAAATAACCGAAACATGTGTCACATTCGGAAACTTTGCAATCCGCAAAGCAATTCGATCAAACCCAAACTCCCGTTCGGAACGGCATTGTATATCAATAAAAGCCATAATTTTCCTCTGTGCCATCAAAAACAGTATACCCTCATATCTTGTTGAAATGCAAAAACTACTTTCCTTCCTCTACAATAATCTTTACTCTTTCAATTGTATCAAATAATTCTTTATATACATCAGGCGGCATAATATCGCAATGAATTAAACGATAATCACACAACTCACTCAAATACGCTTTACGAATTTCTGGAGGCGCATCTCTAATCACCTCATCAGATGCCACCGGGAAACGGGAGTGATAAATTTGAAAACGAACAACAAAGGTGTACAATGAGAAAAGCTTAG
>CAYVJW010000005.1:0-28877 GCA_964451885.1 uncultured Candidatus Peribacteria bacterium
AAATTAAAAATTGAGGAAGAACAGAAGGCCAAAAAAGAAAAGAAGGGGGGGGGGATTGAAGATGGAAAAGGGTTGGCTTGGATGGATGAGTGGAAAAGCAAAATAGAGAAAGAAAAAGGAGGAAAGAAAGAGGAGGAAAAGGATATTTTGGGACGGAAAAGTGTGCAGCCGCCTTGGATGGAGAAGTGGAAGAAGAAGTTGGAGGCAAAAAAGAGCGGGCAAGTGGGCAAGGAGACAAGCAGGGGAGAAAAAAAATTAATAATTGAGGAAGAAAGGAAAGAAGAGAAGAAAGAAGTAGAACTGACAGAATTGTTAGCACCGGAAAAGGAAAGAAAGGTAGAGGTAGGGCAAGTTCTTGAGCGGACAGATGAGAAAAAAGTAGAGGATAAGGAAGAAGAGAAAATGGAGGAAGTGAAAGGAATTGAGGAGAACAAAGAAGAAGTAAAAGAGGAGACAGTGAAAAAGCTCCATCCTGCGTGGCTTAAGGAATTACAAGCAAAAGTTGAAGCAAGGAAGAGGGGAGAGGATGTGGAGATAATTCCAGGCAAGTCAAAGATAATGGAGACTCCGACGGAAATTGTGAAAGTCGGAGCTGCTCCTGAGGTTCAGGAAAAGGAAAAGGGAGAAAATGAAGAGAATGAAAGAATGAAGGAGAGTAAGGAAAAGAAGGAAGCAGAAGAAGCGAAGGTGGAGAAGTCGGTTAAGAAGTTTAAGAAGGAGAGGAAGAAGCGGGGTAAGAAGGCAGGAGGAATTAAGCCATTTTTTAATTCTTTGTTTAAATCTAAGCCAAAAAAGGATATGCTGATTGTTCAGCCAATAAAAGAGTCCCCGAAAAAGTTTATTCGGCCCGGATTTTGTACGTTTCTCGGTTGGTTTACTTTGATGGTTGGAGTTTTAGGGGTTTTTATGGCGGTGAAGAGTAAGGTTTGGGTTTTGTATGAACTAGACCATATAATGCTCGTTGTTACGTCCATTTTCGCTTTTATTGTTTCATTCGGGTTTTTCAGAATGAAATGGTGGCTTGTGTGGGTTTATCTTTTGGTTTTTATTCTGGGGGTTGTTGGGGATTTATATTCAGTTAATGAAAATCCGTTGGAGTATTCTGTGGGGGGATTTGTGTTTGGTTTGGTATTGCAGGGAGCTTTGCTTGTGTATGTTTTTGCTAAGAAGGAATTGTTTAGATTTTAGAGTCATTTAATTCTTTCAACAACTCTTCTATCTTTATTTTCTCATCCTTCTTTTCCCCATATTTCCGTATTGTTAAAATATCCTTTTCTATCTCATCGTCCCCGATAATAATAGAGTAGGGGACTTTTTGGCTTTGGGATTTTCGGATGCGGTTTCCGAGGGTTTCGGAGCTGTCGTAGTATTTTGCTCGGCCTCCGGATTCCTTTATTTTTTTGACTAATTCCTGGCAGTATTTTTCATGCGCTTCGTTTACGGGGAGGACGTGGGCTTGTACGGGAGCGAGCCAGAGGGGGAAGGCTCCAGCGAAGTGTTCGATGAGCAGCGCCAGGAAACGCTCATATGATCCGAGTATGGCGCGATGAATCATTACCGGTGTTACTTTTTCTCCTTTTTCATCTATATATTCCAATTTAAAACGTTCCGGAGTGGCAAAATCTAGCTGTACGGTTGCCAGTTGGCGTTCATTTCCCAGAGCGTCTTTAAACATAAAATCAATCTTTGGTCCGTAAAGCGCTGCTTCTCCTTCCATTCTTTTGGCATCGAGTTTTTCGTCTTTGCAAATTTTTTCAAGAATGGATTCTGCTTTTTGCCAGCCTTCTTCTGTGCCTATATATTTTTCTGGAGTTTTAGAATCTCTCACAGAAAAAGATACCCAATGGTTTCTCCAAAGCCCGAGGGAATCATAGAATTTCCGAATAATACGGACGAGGTTTTTGCATTCTGTTTCTATTTGATCTGGACGGCAAAATGTATGTCCGTCTTCTACCGTAATGGCGATAACACGGTTTAGGCCTCCGATCTGGCCGGGTTTTTCATCCCGGTATTGTTTTTCCGACTCCATGTACCGGAGTGGAAGGTCCCGATAGGATCGCGGTCGGGAGGCATAAATTTGAGTATGGTGCGGGCATTGAACTGGTTTGACGCAGTAATTTGTTTTGTAGTGGCCGGATACGCCAAATAATTCTTCTGAAAATTTTTGGGCATGTCCGGAGGTTTCATAGAGCTCGATTTTTGCAAAGTGTGGGGTGTGAACTTTTTCAAATCCGTATTTTCGGCAGATGTCTTCTACTTTTTTTTGCAAGGCTTCTTTTATAAAAGTTCCTTTGGGGGTAAAAAGAGGAAGTCCGGGACCTACTTTTTCAGAGAAACAGAAGAGATCCAGCTGTGCGCCAAGTTTGCGATGGTCTCTTTTTGCGGCTTCTTCAAGCATTTTTTCGTATTCCTGCAATTTTTCCTCGTTTTCAAAGGCCACGCCATAGATGCGGGTAAGCATCGGGCGTTTTTCATCTCCCCGCCAGTAGGCTCCGGCTAGTCGGGTGAGTTTGAAAACGCCTATTTCCCCGGTTGATTTCAGGTGTGGGCCGGCGCAGAGGTCGTGGTAAAATACTTTGCCGCTTTCGTCTTCGAAATTATGAAAGGTGATATCTTCGCTGCGAGCTGCAATTTCTTCGATTAATTCGTTTTTATAGGGATCTTTGCCAAAAATTTTCAGGGCTTCTGCTTTGGAGACGGTATGTTTTTTAATGGCAAAGTTTTTATTAACGATCCATCGCATTTTTTTCTCAATTTTTTTAAAATCATGGTCCGATATTTTATCTTCCCCAAAATCAAAGTCCTGATAAAATCCTCTATCAGTCCAAGGTCCAACGCCCAGGTTAGCGTTAGGGTGCATCATTTTTACGGCGGCGGTCATGATGTGGGAGGCAGTGTGGCGGCGGCGGATTTCGAGATCATTCATTGGAATTTTGAATTTAGAAGCTTGAATTTTGAAAAGAATAAGAGGAAAATATGAAAAATTCAACCCTCAAACTCATGAAAAACATTAAAATCTACACCACTTCGTATTGTCCTTTTTGCGTTGCGGCGAAAGATTTACTCAAATCCAAGGGGATGGAATTTGAGGAAATTGATGTGGAAAATGATCCAGATTTGCGTGAAAAATTGTCTCAGGAGCATGATTATCGCACTGTCCCGATGATTTTTATTGATGGGGAGTTTATTGGGGGATTTTCGGAGTTGCAGGGAACAATTAACGAATGAAAAAATTGTTTTTTTCTCCTACATTAACTTCGTATTTTCTCCATATGCTCAATTTTCTGCTGAACTAATTCCTTTGTTCCAATGTCTTTTCTGTAAAAAACCGGGCCGGAAAATTTTTGGATTAATTCTTCACAGTGCTTATTGGCTTCTTCTAGGCTATTGCCTATACCGGTACATCCGATTGCCCTTGATCCTTTTAATAAAATTTGATTATTTTCTTCTGCTATGGAAGCATAATATATCATTCCTTTTTCAGGATCAGATTTTAAATCTTCGGCTGCTGTTACTGGAACGTTCTTGACGGAATTAGTCGGGTAGCCTTCCGGGCAGAGGTATTTTACTACGGTTGCTTTTTGGGCGAATTTTAGTTTTCCTATTTCGCTTAGCCGGCCTTCTATTGCTTTCTCACACACGTCTACAAAGTCGGTTTTCAGGATCGGAAAGATATTCAGCGCTTCCGGGTCGCCGAATCGGGCGTTGTATTCGATGAGTTTGACGCCGTGGGAGGTGACTATGAATCCTCCGTACATCACTCCGATGAATTTTTCGCCGAGTTCTTCATTAATAGCTTTCATTGCTTGGACGGTGATTTCGTGGGCATCTTGTACATCTTTTTCAGTGATAAACGGGAGTTGGAGGTTTTCATCGGAAATACAGCCCATTCCACCGGTATTCGGTCCTGTGTCTCCTTCAAAGGCTCTCTTGTGATCTTGTATGGCTGGGGTGTCGAGGACGGTGTTTCCGTCGACGATGGAAATTAAGGAAAATTCTTCGCCGATTAATTTTTCTTCCAGGACCACACGACCGAATTTTTTAATTGATTTTTGGGCAAAATCTTCGGCTTCTTTAAACTCTGAAAAGTGATCTCCGGCCACTACTACTCCTTTTCCGCCTAAAAGTCCGTCTGCTTTTACTACGATTTGATGTTCGTGTTTGTCATAAAATTCTTTTCGTTTGGCGGTGCTTGCAATTTCGGTAAATACTTCAAAATCAGGAGATGCGTCAATGTTATGCTTTTTAAGAAGATTTCTGGTAAAGCTTTTGGAGCTTTCTAGTTGTGCGCATTTTTTGGAGGGGGCGAAGCTTTTTACGCCTACTTCCAAAAGGGCGTCTTTTGCACCGATGCTGATTGGATCATCGGGGCCGATTATAGCAAAATCCGGTTTGATTTTTTTGGTATATTCTTTGATAGCATCTAAATTTAAGATATTGCCTACTTCTATTTCTTTTGTAAGTGGTTTTATACCCGGATTTACAGCGGTGGCATAATTATAAATTCCCGGTTTTTGAGGAGATTTGGCCAATGCGTCACATATTGCGTGTTCACGGCCGCCGTTACCGATGAGAAGTATTTTTTTCATGAAGTTTATTTTATAAATTTAAAAAGTTTGAGGATTTTAAGCTGAAGTCTCATAGTGATGATTATTAAAATAATAACAATAACAAATTGCCAGTTATTTTTTACAACTTCCCAAATTTCCTGTCCGAAAAAGTATCCGGTTCCTATAATGGTGCTTGCCCAGATAATGATTCCGAAGAAATGAAAAACGACAAATTTAGCCGGGTGCATTCTTACCGATCCGGCAATTATGGAAAGAACCGGACGTAGGGAAGTGATCATTGCGCCGAAAAAGATTGTTTTTTCTCCGTATTTTTCAAAAAACTGTTCACCTTTCCTTAGTCGAGAATTGGTGAGAAATAATTTATGCCCGTGGGTATTAAGCCATTTTCTGGCACCGTGGCTTCCCCACCAGAAGAGAATGGTATTCCCTACAGGGGGAATGGAGATGGTTATCAGGTAGAGCCAAAAGAGTGGTATTTCTGGGGTAGTTCGTGCGAGGACGGCTGAGGAAAAGATTACTGTTGAGGTAGGGAAAGGGATTCCCAGGTCGTCTATAAAAAGGCAGAGAGCCAGGGCAAGAAGCCCGTAATCTATGATAAAGTTTTCCATATCTTTAGAAAAAGTGTCTTGAGTGTAAAGGAGAGGGGGGAAATTTTCAATCCTACGATGTTAAAGCTTCGAAAGAAAGGTTATCAATTATCAATTAAAAGTTGATCCAATACCCTTTGATAAACTGTTTCAGCCTTTTTATAATCTTTCATGTTTACATTTTCATCGGCTCTATGGCTTTTTCCGTCGTGTTTTACGAAAAACATTCCTGTCGGGATGCCTGAATATGCGAAAGATGCAGCGTCCTGGCCGGGCATTGATGGGAAGAGGACGAAACTGATGTTTTGTTTTTTGGCGGTTTTTTGGGAGAGTTCAGATAATTGTAGATTGAGAGGGGCATGCGGTTTTTCTGATTTGATTGTGAGATATTGTTCAAATTTATTGCCAAGAATTTCTTCTAATTTTTTATGTATGTGGGAAATGGCTTTTTGTATAGCTTTTGTATCTACCTCACGGTAATCTATCTTAAATCCGGATTCTTTGTCGTTGGATAGTTGAAAATCCGTAACTGTGAGTCTTATTTTTCCCGTTTCAGTTCTTGATTCTCGGAATGATATTGTTCCGAGCTGGGAAACGAATTGTGGAAAATTTAATATATTGCTTGCTTTTTTCCATCTAATCACTTCTTCCTGCTGGTTTTTTACTGGTAAAACGGATAATTTTATCTGGGTTCCTTGGGATTGGGAGAGGTCTCCGATTATTTTGCTTAATTGTGTCTGAAATTGTTTTTGTTCTTTTTTCGGGAGGATAAGTCGTACGATTTGGCGTTTTGGGATGGTGGTGAAGCCTGTCTTTTCAGGAACGGCGGTTTCTTTTAGATAAACTTCCGGAAAAGAGGGGAGGAGGTGCTGAATTATTTCAGAAACTAAGATACTGGCACTTACCAATGCATCTTTTCGATACCGTTTATATTTGTGGGCTTGAGGCTCTTGCATGGAAAAATGCTCGTTGTGCGGAGTGCCTCCGGTGTGGCCGGCTTCGCCATTAATTTCAATATTAGCTTCAACCCAGTCTCCTGAACTTGTATCGAGCATTTCAATATCTTCCTGATTTATCGGAATTTTTACTTCTTCCCTTCTGGAGCCGCCTATTCCATTAACGATAATGCCGATGTCTTTATTTTTTGACTGGATTACGGTGCTTTGTTCGATATGGAGTTCCCAGAATGACAGGGTGTTTTCTGGGGTAAAACGGGGATTCTGAAGGGAATTTAATACTTTTTGCCAGCTTTCCTGGCCGTAGCGTTCAGAAAACTCTTGAAAAAAGGGGATAGTCTTGTGTTCAGTCTGATAACTGATGTTTTCCAGTGTTTCTTGGGTGATTTTTCCGGTGGCAATAAGACTTCCGAGACAGGAAATTCCTGTATGGGGGCTGGATTCTTCTCCTCGGAAAATGCAAACGGTGTAGTTGTATTTTGGTTTGTTCTGCGATTGGGCAAGTTTTTTCAGATAATTAAAAGCAGCCCCTACTCCCAAGACTCCGTCGTAATTCCCCCCTTTTTTTGTGGAATCTAGGTGGGATCCGGTGGCAATTTGTTTGGATTTATCTTTGCCGTAGATGGTTATATATAGGTTTCCGATGGGATCTTTTTCGATTTTGTAAGCATTATTAGGCAGATGTTTCAGTATTTCCGTGGTTTTTGATTCTGCAAAGTCAAACACCGCGTCTTCTTGAGCTGAAAAACTATAGCATTCCCGTCCCAGCTTGTTTTCGGGGGTGGGTAGCTGTCCGTCAATTCTGCTGAGTGAGGCGACGCCTTCAATAAATGATTCTACTGAGAATTTTGATTCTTTAGTTCTTTCCATTTGAAGATGGTTGGGGATTTAAGAGTCTCATAACTATTATATACTTTATTTTTCAGCATTTACCAAGGTTATTTAAAAATAATTTGACAGACCTGTATAATTAATTTTTAATTAAGAAGTAATACTTGACAAAACACAAAAAGCTTGACAAATATAAAAAATTCATATATAAAGATTATCCAACAAATTAATTAATTATTTTTTATTCTAAATTTATCATGAATCCATCAGTTTTAGTTTCGCAGACCGATCATGTACCCTATCAAGAAAATCATCCTATGCGATTCAGCTCGGATCAAATAAAGGCTATCTTTGCTATGGGAGGGCAGGAAGGAATTCGATTTTTGAGAAATGAAGGGCTTTTGGAAGGAGGAGCTTCAAGTGAAGATGTTGCTTTTGTTATGGAGCAGTTGGCTGATTATGTTCGATAGGATGCTATCAGTGTTGTGACTAATGGAAGGCGAATAGAAGCCGGTAAAAAATCTGGTTTTTCTCAGGATGCTACTGTAGTAAGTATTGATAGTAATAATACTGTTGAAGTTGTTAAGCCGGGACAAAGAAGCGCTTGGACTACTCGTGCTTATACTTGTTCAGGAGCAGGAAATTTACCTGTCCAGCCAGTTCAATCAAGAAGTAATTCAGCCTTTCCGGCTGCTGTCAAAGTGACGGCTATCGGTCGAGAACAGGATTCTCCCAGTACTTCGGGAAGAGCGGTAAAGGGGATGGCTTTAGGGCTAGGGCCGGATTCTCCCGGCGCGCCTGGAAGAGGAAGAGTTGATTCTGTGATTGTTTCACTTGGTCCGGTAGCTGTAGCTATTGCGAGAGACGCGATGAATGGTCAATATGATGAAGTGGGATCGGGTGTGGGGGTTGGAAGTTCGGGGAGTGTGCTATAAGTTTAAATTTAAATTTTTTATGTAATGTTGTCTTCACCAGAAACATCAATAGTCGAGAGTCTTCGTAATGATAAAATCCTCATCATTAAGCCATCACGACATGATTGGGTCGATTACTTAAATTCCAACTTTCCCCCTTTTTCCTCAACCTTCACTTTTCCTCCTACTTTTTTTTCTAACAAAGCCAAGGCCAGGGGATTGAGGAGTTCACGTTCTATGGCTCTTTTTAGGGGGCGGGCGCCGAAGGTTGGGTCGTATCCTGCTTTGGTCAGGAATTGTTTTGCGTTTTTGGTAATGTCTAGTTCTATGTTTTGAAATTTAAGCCTTTCAGATACTTGATTTAGTTGTAAGTCGAGTATTTCGAAGATTTGTGATTCCGAGAGTTCTTCAAATCCTATTACTTCGTCTAATCGGTTGAGGAATTCCGGGCGGAAATGTTGAGCGAGTTCTGAACGGAGCATTTTATCTGTCGGTTGGTTGCCTTCTGTAAAGAGGTTGGAGCAGAGGTTTGATGTGAGGATTACGATCGTGTTTTTAAAGTTTACTTTTCTGCCTTTCGAATCAGTTAGGGCTCCTTCGTCCAGGATTTGCAAAAAGAGATTAAAGACATCATGATGGGCTTTTTCGATTTCATCGAACAGAATGACGGAGTATGGTCGTTGGCGAACTTTGTCCGTCAGCTGCCCGCCTTCGTCGTATCCTACATATCCGGGAGGGGCACCGATGAGTTTTGCTACGGAATGGGATTCCATGTATTCGGACATGTCAAAACGGATCATGGCGTGTTCGGAGTCGAAAAGTTCTTTGGCCAAGGTTTTGGCCAGCTCTGTTTTTCCTACTCCGGTGGGGCCGAGGAACATAAATGATCCAATGGGGCGATTCTCGGGAGAGAGGCCGGCTCTGCTGCGCCGTATGGAGTTGGCTACTGAGACAATGGCTCGATCCTGTCCGATAAGGTTTTCGTGCATTTTTTCTTCGAGGTGCGTGAGCTTCTCGGATTCTTTTTCGGTTAATTTTGTGGCAGGGATGCCTGTCCAGCGGGAAATGATTTCTGCTATGTCGTTTTCAGCTATTTCTTCACGGATAATCTTGAGGTTGCCGTGTTTTTGTAATTCTGAGAGTCTTTTTTTCAGTTCTGGTATTGTCCCGTGCCGAAGTTCGGCCGCGCGGGCAAAATCAGCGTCTTTTTCGGCATTTTCGGTTTCAAAACGAAGATTATCGAGCTGTTCCTTGATGTTTTGGATTTCTTCCACAGAAGCTTTTTCCAGTTTCCACTCGGCTTCTTGGCTTTTGAGTTCTTCTTTCAGGTCAGCAATTTCTTTATCAATTTCTTTCAGCCTTTCTTTTTTTCGGCCTTCTTTTTTTAGAGCTGCCTTTTCTATCTCGATAGTTAGTATTTTTCGCTTTAAATTGGAAATAGCTTCCGGTTCGGATTCTATTTCGAGTTTGAGCTTTGACATGGCTTCATCGATCAAATCGATGGATTTGTCCGGTAACTTGCGGTCGGGAAGGTAGCGAGTAGCTAAGTCTACGGCTGCGATTAAGGCATCATCAGTGATTTGTACGCCGTGGTGGAGCTCGTATTTTTCCCGGATTCCTCGGAGGATAGCGATGGCTTCTTCTGCAGTGGGCTCTTCTACCGGTATCGGTTGAAACCGGCGTTCAAGGGCGGCGTCTTTTTCGATGTATTTTCTATATTCTCCCAGAGTTGTAGCACCGATGCAGTGGAGTGTTCCTCGAGCCAGAGCTGGTTTTAGTAAATTTCCGGCATCCATGGAGCCTTCAGCAGATCCGGTACCGACAATGTTATGTAATTCATCTATAAAAAGGATGATTTTTCCTTCTGCTTTTTCTATATTTTTGAGCACATTTTTTAATCGGTCTTCGAATTCCCCCCTATATTTAGCGCCTGCTACGAGTGCAGCTAAATCTAAACCAAGAACATGTTTATTGTTCAATGATTCAGGGATTTCTCCTTTATGGATCTTATGAGCAAGACCTTCTATGATAGCTGTTTTTCCTACTCCCGGGTCTCCGACGAGTACGGGATTGTTTTTTGTTCTTCGGGAGAGGATTTGTATGGTTCTGCGTATTTCTTTATCACGTCCGATGATCGGATCGATCTTTCCTTTTTTGGCCAAATCGGTGTAATCAATGCAGTAGTTTTCTAATGCTTTGAGTTCTTCGTGCCCATCTACTGTATCAATTTTTTGATCACCACGAAGGGAACTTATACTATCTTGAATATTTTTCTTGTTCAATCCGATATGCTCTAGGTCTAGCTTAGCGGTCGAATTACTATCAAAAATAGCCAAAATAAAATGTTCGATAGATAAGAAATCATCACTGTATTCTTTTTGATATTTTTCAGCGTTTCGGATCATATTTGAAAAATCCCGGCTTGGAGTTCTTGTTCCACCTTCTACTTTTGGAAGGTGTTTGATTTTTTCTTGAAAATGAATCTTGATTTTTTCGGACGGAATGCCTACTTTCTGAAAAATTTTATGGGCGAATGATTCTTCGTCTGCCAGAACACCAAGTATATAGTGATCTATTTCAATAGAAGCCGATTTAGCCCTATCAGCGATTTTTTGTGTTTCCACAATAGTATGTGAGGCGGGGGTGGTCCATTTTTCGAAATCCATTAATAATCAATTATTTATTAATTAAATTGGCAGTCTTTACTATAGAGTGCTAAGTCTTAGATGTCAAAAAATAAGGGATATATGAATTTGTAGAGTATTGAGTTGTTTCTTAGTGATAATAATGTTATAATAAAAAGATATATACTATAAATTTCATGAAAACTATTTTTGCTGTTCACGGTGTTGGTTTCGAACTTTCGGATGAATTATCCGAGAGGATCAGGTTTGTGGAGCATGAGGCTCTGGAGGATTTAAAACATGAACTCGTTACGAAGGAGGAGGTTATATTTATTAGCCTGGGTGGGGTAGAGGATGATAATCATGAAAAAAACGCGCATGTGGCTTATGATTTGTTGGAGAAGCATAAGACTAAAATTCCAAAGGGTGCTACGGTTATGACTTTGGGAGGAAAGACAATGTTAGAGGAGTGTTTGGAGGTGTTGAATTTTGTTCAAGACACGTATAAGGATGAAAAAGTAAGGATTGTGGCAGGGATAGAATCGGCCCCGTTTAGGCCGTTTCGTCTGAAAGCTTCTTATAAAGTACCTCTATTACTCTCTCCGTTACGAAATTTTGCAATAAAACATCCAATTGGTTATCGAATTATTGTGCCGTTTTTGTCCTTGGGAGCTTTATTGATGCCGTCTGTTGGGCAAAAAATAGAAATTGGGCATTATCATTATCCTTTTTTGAAATCGTCTGGGGGGAGGTGGAATGAGTTGAAGTCTTTGTTTTTTCTTATTATTGATCCGTTTAATGTGAAAAATGAGAAGGAAGAGGAAAAGAAAGAAGAAAAAGAGGAGCCTCAAAAAGAAGCAGAGGTGAAGAAAGAGGTAAAGACAGAAAAAAAGAAGGTTGTGAGGAAAAAGTAATATTTGTCAATGTCATGCTGAAGGCAAAAGCTCGAGCTTTTGCCTTCATTGGATTGTATCATATATGATTTTTTTGGGCAGACACATAGGTCCGCCTCTACTCGTGGTATTTTTCAATTTCGGCTATAACTTTATTTACTTCCGTAAAGTTTTCATCCGGAAGGTTATTAACTTTCTCTTGAAATGTTTGAAAATCCGATCGGCGCAGGAATTCGAGTATTTGCCTGGAGGTGTTTGAAATTTTTAGTGCATTCGGGATCATTATTCTTGAAATTTTTGAGTTTTGGGCGTCGAAAAAAAACGTTTGGCGTATTTGATTAAAGTAGGGAAGTATTCCTCCAAAATCTAGGCATTTTGTTCGAAAAAAGGCATTGTATTTTTCTAATGAACCTGATTCAATATTTCCTAGTAATTTTATATTTTCTGAAAAGAAGTTTGGGAGCGGTTTTTCTTCCGGTAATATGTTCCTCAGTTTTTCAATCCATAAAAAACCGGCTTCATTTGTTGAATAACTCTTTTCAAAAGTGTGGAATACGGAAATTGTTGAAACAGACCTTAATGATTTTGAGTTTCTTCCTTCAAATATTACGAGTTCCAACAACCGAAAAAAGTCTATTTCCAGATTTTTTTTCTTTGATTTGGCCAGTTTTTTTACAAAAACAGTAATTCTTCCGAATTTATCCGTAAAAAACTCTAGTACCCCGTCATCATCGGCCATGAGAGTTTTGCGGAGGAGGATGGCAAGGGTTTTTTGTTCTTTAATTTTCATTTCTCAAATCGACCATTCAAGTATTTCTGTATCGCCATCCAAGCCCCCACTATTCCTACTCCGGCGGAAACAAGTATTTCTTCAGTAAAAACATTATTCCATAGATAGAGAAATATTTCTCCTCCCGGAAGTACTTCTATTTCGCGTAGAACAAAAATAAAGGCGAAAATTCCGATCAAGCTTGCTGATATTCCAAGAAGTAGGCCTTCGACTAGGAAGGGACCGGCGATGAATTTTGTATCAGCGCCTACAAATCTTGCAATAAATATTTCTTCCTTTCGAGAAAAAATTACAATCCGAAAAGTATTTATTACGAGAAGTATTCCTCCTGCGAGAAATAGTATTGACAGCCAAAAGCTCACTTTTTCAATATTTGTTCGTATTTTATGAAGTTTGTCTATGAGGTTCACAAAATCCTTTTCTCCCTCTGTATTCCAGTTGCCTATAACATTGTCGTACCTGATTTTTTTTAGGACTTTAAAAACATCTTTTACTTCTTGCAGTGATCCGAAAACGAGATGAAGACGGGTAGGGATTTCAAAATCTTCGAGTTTTTTGTTAGTTCTTATAGTGACCGTTAAATCAAATTTATTTAATTCATTTTTTAGTGCGTCCAAAAGAAACGGATCATAGTCTTTTCGTAAAGGAACCGTAAAATCCGCGCGGGATTCCAGGTTTTTTAAGGAATAATCTGCAAAATATCCAATTGAAAATACGAGATTTAAGAGAAACAAAATTAATGCGCCCAGAAGGATGGTAGTGCCGGATAATAATTTATTTCTCCAGAGTTGAGTAGTTCCTTCCCGGATACTTCGAAGGAGGAGTTTTTTATAACTTTTTATTTGTTTTTTGAGCATGGTTTTCGATTATATTAAAATTTCGAACTTTTGAAAAGTTCAGGAAAATAAGGTTGTGCCCGAAAAAATTTAATTTTTGGAAAAATCTCTTTAGCTTTCATTTCATCAAAAAACTGGTCATACCCCAAAAGAATAGCTTCGGGGGAAAATTCTCGAATGGTTTCAATAAAATTAGCATCTGCTCGTCCTAGGCGGATTGTTGTATTTGGAAGATTTTCAGCTTGGATTTGTTTTAAGCGATCGTTTTCTTGTTTTTTGGGCATTTTTTTCTTTAGTTGGAGAACTGTCTTGTCCCGTGCAATGATAATTATTAGATCTTGGCAGATATTTTTTGCTGACCATAAAAAAAACTGATGTCCAACATGAAGTCGGTCAAAAGTTCCGGCAACAAGAATACTACTGAAAATTTTTTTCATAATATTTTTTCTTGGCGGCTGATAAGGGCGAGAGACAAAATAACTTGAACAATTTCAGCACAGCTTCACATCATCTAAATTTCTAAAAACTTTCACAATATTACAATATTTCTCAATTTTTTATAAATCTATATAATGCAAATCTTGAGCGAACTTGAACGTGTTATTTTATCTCTCACCCTAAGGGGCGACTTATTTTATTTCTTCAAATTCACAAACTTCATTCTTTTTATCGTAGGAAGTTCGCAGTGTTGAGTTGTGTTTAATTTTTCCGGAAACTAAACTTTCTACAAGAGGCATTTCGACTCTTTCGGAAATAACTCTTCGAACTTCTCGAGCTCCGTATTCTGGTTTATAGGCTATTTTTGCGAGGGTGTTTATCACGGATCCGCTTGTTTTTAGATATATTTCTTTTTCTTTTAGGCGTTCTTCTAATTCAGCAATTTGTAGTTCTACAATTTTTTTGATGGCTTTTCTCTCCAATGGGCGGAAAACAATAGTTTTGTCTAATCGGTTAATAAACTCTGCAGAAAAGCTGTTTTTAAGATCTTTTAGAACTTCATCACGGACCAAATCAAATTCATGTTCATGTTCTGCTAGGTCTTTTTTTGAATCAGTGAATCCGATGGAATTTGCTTGTTGTTGGAATCGTTCTGCTCCAATGTTTGAAGTAAGGATGATAATCGTATTTTTAAAAGAGATTTTTCTTCCTTTCCCATCGGTCAATTCGCCATCTTCAAGTATTTGGAGCAGTAAATTATGAACGTCTTTATGAGCTTTTTCAATTTCATCAAAAAGGACTACGGAATACGGTTTTCTGCGTATTTTTTCTGTAAGCTGGCCGCCGTTTTCATATCCTACATATCCGGCTGTAGTACCTACAAGTCTGCTGGCGGAATGCTTGACTGAAAATTCTGACATGTCGATTTTTACCAGGGCTTCTTTGCTGTGAAATACATCTTCAGCCAGTTTTTTTACAAGTTCAGTTTTTCCTACTCCCGTTGGGCCTAAAAACAGGAACGCTCCTAGCGGGCGGTTCGGGTTTTGTAGTCCGACTCGAGCTCTTCGGATGGATTTCGCTACTTCTGATATAGCGAGATCCTGGTTAATTATTTTTTGTGCCAGTGTTTTTTCCAGGTTTTGTAATTGGCTAATTGATGAGTTTATTAATGTTGACATTGGAATCCCCGTCATTTGTTCAATGATTTGTGCTGCATCTTTTTCACCTACTTTTTTTATGGATTTTTGATCTACTTTTTGAATTTTTAGTTTGTGCAGCATTTTTTCGAATTCTTGTTCTTTTTGATGTAATTGATTGGCTTTTTCGTAATTTTGATCAACAACCGAGGACTCTTTTTGTTTAATAACATTTGATAATTTAGCTCTTAAATCTCTTATTTTTTTGCCATTTTTTTTATTAATAGTTGATTTTAATGTGCAAGCTTCATCGAGAACATCAAATGCTTTATCTGGCAGGAAACGGTCGTTTATATATCTAGCAGAGAGCTTTACAGCTAAATCTATTGCTTCTTCGGTAATTTTAACGGCATGATAAGATTCATAGTGGGGTTGTACTCCTTTAAGGATTTTTATGCTTTCGGGGATGGTTGGCTCTGGTACATCAAGAGATTGGAATCTTCTGGAAAGTGCGGCGTCTTTTTCAATATATTTTTTGTATTCATCCATAGTAGTAGCTCCGACTATTTGCACAATTCCTCTTGAAAGAGCCGGTTTTAGTATGTTTGCTGCATCCAGTGATCCTTCCGCTGATCCTGCGCCGATGATTGTGTGTAATTCATCGATAAATAAGATGACTTCATTTTCTGACATGGAAGCTTCGTCAATAATTCTTTTTAGCCGCTCTTCGAATTCTCCGCGGTATTTTGTGCCGGCAATTAGATTTGACATGGAAAGTGAAAAGACTCGTTTATCCAAAAGGCAATCAGGAACGCTTCCCTGGATAATTCTTTGGGCTAGCCCTTCCATGATAGCTGTTTTTCCTACTCCCGGATCACCGAGCAATAGGGGATTGTTTTTAGTTTTTCGTGACAGGATTTGAATTATTCTTGTGATTTCTTTATCACGGCCGATTATAACGTCCAGTTTTCCGGATGTGGCTTCTTCGGTCAGGTTTGTACAGAAATAATCGAGTGCCAGTTTTTTTTTCTTTGAAGATGTTTTTTGTGTGGTGTTATTTTGAACCTGGCCGGAGAAGCTTGATTTTTCTTCATTCATCCCCATGAAGACGCTTTGCAGTCCGTTTAGCAATGTCTCAATTTGTGAAGGATTTGGTGGGGGAGGGGCTACTATAGAAGGTCCTGATGTTGATTTTGATTTTGAGTAATTTTGCTGGAACAGATTTTCCAGATAATTCACGATATGCCCGGGGTTTACCATAAGTTTTTCCAGCACATGTATGGCTCCGGATTCTTTTTGTCGGACAAGGGCGTATAACAAATGTTCAGAGTCAACCATACTATGGCCAAAATCGAGCGCCGTTTGTGCTGCAAATTCGATAGCTTTTTGAGAAAAAGATGATAAGAGTGCTTGAGTAGTAGTTTCTTTACTTTTTTTCTGGGCCGGGTTTTTGAGTTCTTTGGCAATGAGTGACGCGTTTTCATATGTTACTCCAAAATTTCTCAGGATAGCACCTCCGATGGATTTTTGTTGGTGCAGTATTCCGAGTAGTAAATGCTGTGTTCTGATTTGTGTATCTTCAAGGCGTACCATTTCTTCTTGAGCAAGGATGATGGTGTTTTTGGCAAAGTTGGTAAAGGAATCGAATTGGCTCATGGGGAAGAGGTAAAAAGTTTGTAAAGTGAAAATAGTAAAATGATTTTTTAAAAAATCATTTAATTTTAGCTGAAAACGTTGGGAAATGCAAAGAATATGGCTTGACAAAGAGCAGGGGTTTTGTGAGATTAAGAATTAGCACTCTTTATACTAGAGTGCTAATTTTAAATGTCAAGAAAACATATCCGTTTCCGACTTCCGCATTTTTTTAAACTTCCATACGAATAAAACTAATTAATTTCGCGTTCCCCAAATATTCCGCTACTGTCATGGATGGATCTTTTACAAATGGTTGGGAACTTAGTGCTTGTTCTGCGCAGAATTTTCTAATCTTGCCTTCGATGATTTTGTCGATGATTTGTTCTGGTTTGTCTTCGTTTTTCAATTGTTCACGATAAATTTCTTTTTCTTTATCAATTTCTTCTTCGGGAACATCTTCCGGATTTGCAACGTTTGGGGTCATAGCTACAGTGTGCATGGCCACGTCTTTTGCTTTTTCTTTAGTACCTCCTTCTAGAGCAATTAAGGCTCCGAGCTTATTATTTGAGTGTACATAACCTGCTGCTGTATTGCCTCCTTCCAGGATCTGAACATCATCTAAGGCAATATTTTCTCCTATTTCTTGGATTTTATCGGTTTTTATAGACTCGAATAATGTTTTTGTAGCTTCAATTCCTTCTTTTTCCGCTTTTTTAACAAGTTCTTCAACAAAACCCTGAAATGTTTCATTACGTGCGACAAAATCTGTTTCGCATAAGAGTTTTAAAATAGCACGTCCGGAAATTGTTACTATTCCTTCGTGTGTTGATCGGCCGACTTTTTCGCCCGCTTTTGCTTCCCCCCGTTTCCTTAGGTTTTCAATGGCTTTTTCTAAGTCTCCGTTTGTTTCAGTAAGGGCTTTTTTACAGGCCATCATGCCGACTCCGGTTTTATCTCTGAGTTCTTTGACTAAGGTTGGTGAAATTTCTGTCATTTTTTATTGATTATGATACTATTATACACATTAAAGCAAATCCACATATAAATGTACCCCGAAGGGTGTGCAAGCTTACATGATTAATTGTTGATAGTTTTTTTAGTCGAAGTCTAGCTTTCCCGCAATAATACATACTCCCGGTATTTTCCATAATTTACCTTGTACGGAATTGACTATTCCCAGGACAATAAGAATTATATAAAGTAAACCTATGATTAGAGATAGAAGAGTGTGTATTAATCCGAACAGGCTAAGTATCAAGTAACATATTGTTAGCACTAGTCCCTGTTTTCCATGAAATTGGCAGAATTTGGACTTTTGCTTTAGGACGAGTGGTAAGATACAAAAAAAACTAATATATCCGATTGCTGATAATGTTTTTTCTCCTTTATTTAAGCCTCCTTCCGGTTCAGTGATTCCACTTTCCTTTGCTAATTCTTCATTGGCTTTATCCGTAGCTTTTGCTTCATCTATTTTTTCTGAAACCTTTTCCATAACTTCTGAATTTTTCTTTGATGATTCTTTTTTTTCATCGGTTCTTGTTTTTTCTTCTGCCATTTTTTTATTTTTAAGAGATATATATTTGGATATTTTTAAAGAGGTTCAATTAATTTTTCTAATATGAGGTGAATTGATTTAATGGAATCATCATTTCCTGGAATTGGATAATCAATGCCTTCCGGATCTGCATTTGCATCTACGATGACTATTACTGGAATTCCAACATTACGAGATTCTTCAATGGCTAATTGGTCAGTGACCCCGTCTAGTATGATTGCAACATCCGGTTTTTTTCTCATTTCTGCAACCCCCGAGAAAGAGGCATCCAATTTTTCCAATTCTTTCTTGAAATTAGATACTTCTTTTTTGGTATATTTTTGAATTTCGTTGTTTTCGAATTGAGACTTAAGATTTAAATAATAATCTATGCGTTTTCTAATCTCCTTAAAATTAGTAAGCAATCCGGGAATCCATTTTTGATTAACGTAATAATGGTTTGTTTGAGGGACTTGGGATTGGATTTCTAACGATATTTGAGGTTTTGTTCCGACAAATATAACTTTTCCGTTTTTAGTTTTTATAGAAGAAAGGAAATTTTGCGCTTTTTTTAGGCTTTCAAGTGTTTTTTCAAGATCAAAAATATAGATTCCGTTTTGTTTTGTAAAAAGATATGGTTTCATTTTAGGGTTCCATCTTGATGGTTTGTGTCCGATATGAACCAAGTTTTTGAATAATTCTTTTATTGTCATTGTTGCTTTCATTATCGCATTAGCTTAACAAACATGTGAAAATCAATTTGGATTTTAGTAAAAAATAGCTTTTGTGCAAATTTTTTTATTGTAATCTTTTACACCTCCTATAATTTGTAAATGGTTCAAAGATTGAAAATAGTAGCTACTATTAAGAATTTTTGATTGTCAATTGGCGATTTATTGAAATAAATTTAAAAATCAGAAATTACAAATTGGCGATTCTGATATAAGGCCCTTTTGTTAAGTATTTTAATCATAAATTATTCTTGTTTTGAGTAATAAAATTACTCATTATGTTTATTTCGAATAAAAAAATTGTTCTTTAGTGAGAAAAAATAAGGTTCAAGAAGTTTTTTTTAGTTCATTTTTTTGGCTTAAATAAGCTAAAAGTTGATTTATTTGAAAATAAAATGTTGACTTTTTCTTATAAAACGAATAAGTTTTTTATACTTTAATGTGTTTGTGCAATTAAGATGCTCAAAAAAATTTTTGGTTCCGGGACGCGTGTTAAGCTTTTTCGCCAGTTTTTAATGAATCCTCAGGATGAATTTTTTATTCGTGAATTAACCAGGATTTTGGATGAGCAAATAAATTCTCTTCGACGAGAACTTCAAAATTTGGAAGCTATCGGAATGTTGAGATCACGGGATCGAAATAGAAAGAAATATTATCAAATAAATCCTCATTTCCTTTTACTTCATGAGGTTACAAACCTTGTTCGAAAGACAAATCCGTCTGGTCAGATGTTATTAAAAAAACTATCTAAGTTGGGAGTAGTTGATTTACTTATCTTAACTGGTACTTTTATAAAACAAGAGGGAGGTAATGTTGATATATTTATTGTTGGACAGATAGAAAAAGAAGATTTAGAAAAGTTTATTGAAGAAAATTTTCCTGAAAAGAATTTAAAATATGTTTTAATGTCGCGTGAGGATTTTTTATATCGCCTCACATTAAAAGATAATTTTGTTAATAGTATTTTTAAAAATAAGGATAATTTGATCTTAAAAAATAAAATCAAGAAATATACTGAACATATGTTGAGTTAAGGGGCTTCAACAAAAAGATTTGCATTAATAATATGTATCCATATAATTTTCATGTTTTTTAAATGTCCATGATTAATTTAATACATAACTTTTCGAGAAAATTTTGTAAGCCTGATGTTCCTGATTTGAAAACCGGGTATCAGGTTCGTGTTTATCAGAAGGTTAAAGAGGGGAATAAGGAACGGGTACAAATATTTGAGGGTATTATTATAGGAAAAAATTCAGGTTATTCCGCAGAGGAAACATTTACAGTACGTAAGATTTCTGAAGGGATAGGAGTAGAGAAAGTTTTTCCGGTTCATTTATCCAGTATTGAAAAAATTGAAGTGGTTCGTGCGCATAAAGTTCGTCGTGCGAGGCTTAATTATTTGAGGGAATTATCTGGAAAGGCACTCCGTTTGAAAGAAGTGCCGCTGAAATTAAGAAAAAAGGAATTTGTAGAGGTTTCTGTAGGAGAGTATAAAAAAGAAGAGAATAAGAAAGTTGAGAATGAAGAAAAGCTAGAAGAAAAGGCTAAAAATGAGTTTGAAGTTAAAGCAGAGGAGGAGGTGAAGGAAAAAGCAGAAGAAGGAGAAAATAAGTAAGTTAATGCTATATTTTAGGAAGTTCATTCTTGTATGATGGTTTTTAAATGGTTAAATGGCTGAATGGTTATGAAGTCTAAAAGGGGGAGTTTTGGTAGTAGCTATTTAACAATTAGTCATTTAATTTGTTAATTCCATGCCTGATTTTATTCTTTCTTCTCTTAATCCTCGACAAAAAGACGCTGTTTCCGTTCTTTCCGGGCCATTATTGATATTAGCGGGAGCTGGAAGTGGTAAGACGAAAGTACTAACTCATCGTATTGCGAATTTGATTGGTAATGGAGTATTGCCTAATGAGATTTTGGCAGTAACATTTACGAATAAGGCGGCAAAAGAGATGGAGGGACGTATTGATAAGTTGCTTGCTAAGTCCGTGTCCAAAATTCCATTTGCCTCTCCATCGGTTATTTCAGGGGGGAAAAGTAGACCATCTGTAGGTACTTTTCATGCTACTTGTGTTCGAATTTTACGAGCTGATATTGAAAATATTAATATGGGATTAAATTCTAATTTTGTGATTTTTGACACAGGGGATACTCAAAGCTTGATGAAAATAATAATGAAGGAAAAGTGTATTGATGAAAAAGAATTCAGATTGAGAGCCGTACTTTCTCATATTTCCGATGCGAAAAATCAGCTTTTGCCTTCAAGGGAATATGAGGATTCTGTTGAAGTTAATAAGTTCACAAAAGTTATAAAAATTCTTTATCCAGTTTATCAAAAGCGGCTAAGAGAGCATAATGCATTGGATTTTGACGATTTATTGCAAAAAACGGTTGAGTTATTTGAGCGGTGTCCGGAGGTATTGGAAAAATATCGAAATAAGTGGTCACATTTATTGGTTGATGAGTATCAGGATACGAATTTTGCGCAATATCGTTTTGTTCGGCTTTTGGCTGATAAACATCAAAATTTATGTGTGGTAGGGGATGATCATCAGTCTATTTATTCTTTTCGTGGAGCTGATTATCGAAATATTCTTGAGTTTGAAAAGGATTTTTCTCATGCAAAGGTAATCAAGCTTGAACAAAATTATAGATCAACATCGAATATTTTAGAAAATGCGAATTGTTTAATTCGGCATAATGAAACTGGCCGGGAAAAAAATCTCTGGACTGATAATTGTGAGGGGGAGAGAGTTAGTGTGATAGAGGTTATTGATGAAAAGGATGAGGGACGGCTAATTACTGAAAAAATTCATGATTTAATGGAATTGGATGATACAAGATATTCTGATTTTGCGGTTCTTTATAGAATGAATGCTCAATCTCGTGTTTTGGAGGAGAGTTTTATGAGAAATCAGATTCCTTATCAGATTATAGGAGGAACGCGATTTTTTGATCGTAAGGAAATAAAAGAGGTGATTGCTTATTTGAGGCTTATTTTTAATTCTCGTGATGATGTTTCTTTTCTGAGAATTATTAATATACCTTCTCGAAAGCTTGGAAAAACTTCTGTTGATATTTTGTGGAAATATGCGGAAAATTATTCTATGTCTTTGTTTGAGGTTTTATCGGCTGTAGATGAGATCGAAGAACTTTCTGAATCAAAAAAGGCAATATTAAAAGAATTTCAAAAATTAATTTCTGATCTTCAGGTTATAATTAGAATAGAGCCTATTTCAATTTTGTTGGATAAATTAATTAAAAAGATAGAATTTTATAAATTTTTGGAAGATGGGACTCCAGAAGGGGAAGCGCGGATTCAAAATGTAAGGGAACTTTTTTCGGTGGCCACTAAATATGATTCGGCTGAGAATTCTTTAGCGGCTTTTTTAGAAGGGGTGGCTCTTATTTCTGATTTAGATAATCATGACTCGTCTGTTGATTGTGTGACGCTCATGACGATTCATGCTTCAAAGGGGTTAGAGTTTCCGGTTATTTTTTTACCGGGCTGGGAGGAAGGGATTTTCCCGAGTTCAAATACTCAGTTTTCTTTTGAAGGGTTGGAAGAAGAACGTCGGTTGGCTTATGTGGCTCTCACACGAGCGGAAAAGAAATGTTTTATTTTCCATGCTAGGCAAAGGATGCTTTTTGGAAAAACGGATTATTCGTCTCCTTCTAAATTTTTGGGGGAAATGAATGATGAATGTATTGATAAGCAATCTTTTAGCGGGGATTCAGGGATTTATGGCCGTAGCAGGGGAATGTCCAAGATTTCTTCGCTTGATTCTTTACGACAGCCGAAAACCAGGTCGGAAGCGATTTTTGGTATTCCGGGGAATGAAACAGAATATGCAATTTCAGACCGTATTTGTCATGCAGAATTTGGAGAGGGGACGGTGATTCAGATTTCTGGGGATGTTCTGACAGTGGCTTTTTCGGGGAAGGGGATTCAGAAGATAGTAGCGTCTGTGGCGCCGATAGAGAAAGTGGGGAATGAGGTATAGAGTTTTGGTTTGTTTTATTCCGAATGGAACAATACGAAATCAAATAACGTTCCTAGTTTTTTTTGTGAATAGTTGAACTTTACTATTTTTGAGCGAGAACTGGCAGAACCTATGGAAGTTACGGTAGTTATTGCTGGGGGCATTCCTGTGATTTGTTCCGGTATTTCGGGAGGGTCTGTGTTTGTGAATGTGAAATGAAGTTCATGTCCTTCTGTTTCGCTTAAGTTTGTGGCTGAAAAAAAGCAGGATCTTTTGTTATCTGGATCTGTAAGGGTATCGAAAAAATCTGAAATACGTTTATTGGAGATAGAATTTCCATTTTCGTCTATGAATGTTCCTTGTTGATTTGTAAAATTATTATAATTACTTATTTCTAATACATTTTGTATTGAAATAGTTTTATCGTTTTTCTGGCATAGAATTTTCCATTGCCAGGAAACATCAGCCGAAACTGTAGAGGGTCTTTCTACATTTAAGTTCCAGTTTAAAACCGGATGTAAATCTGATGTAGCAGACGTATTAATATCTTTCTTAAGTCTAAATTTAGCATTTTCTTTTGGAGGGAGGTCGAATTTGAATGATTTTATTAAATTATTTATAGTAAGATTAGCTTTTGCTCCGGTTTCATTAATAAAATCTTCTATCTTATAATCTTTTATATTTTCTACAGGCTCATTTTTTAGAGCTATAAGCGCTTTTTCGACTCCCGATTCTGCGGCAAAATAGGCTCGTTCCGTAAAAAGCAGATCGGATGAAAATTGTATTTCTTTAGCAAGAATTTTGAGTAGGCCTACTCCTGCAGTTAACACAATTGTTCCGAAAATGAATGCAATGATGAGTGCAAAACCGGAATTTTTTATTCTAATTTTCATTATTGATAAACTCGGGAAGAAATAGTGGTTTGAAGGTTAATGTTTACATCGGGGGAGTGTTTTGCTTCAGCTTTCATTAGTATAGTTACTTTTGGTTGGAGTTGAGCAGTTATTTCACACAGATTATCGGAATTGAAGGGATCAAGGTTTGGAGTAATAAAAAAAGATAAAATATCTATTTTAAATTTATCGGATAATAAAGGAGTTTCATTCATGAGAAGTTGGTTTTCTGTATTTTTTTCAAAAATATAATTATTATTACTGTTACCTATACATAATTTTGAGGGGGAGGTGATTGTTTGTTCTCCACAAGAACCTGTAGGATTTGTATAAGCGTTATAATCTATTGAATAATCTCGAATCTTGTCTGCCATTCTTACCATGGCAAAATGAACTTCTTTTTGAAGTTGTCTTGAAAGGTTAATGGTATGGTTTACTTTTACCATTTGCCAATATCCTAATAAAACACTACTCAGGACCATTCCCGTAATAACTACGGCAACTAGTACTTCAATGAGGGTAAAGGCTTTAGATTTTATTACGTTCTTCATTTTTTCCAGTTGGTTAATATTTCTGAAATTATTATGCTTTCTTTGCCTCCTCTTGTTTCCCAGAAGGTTTCGCATGAAATCTTTATTTCTTCCGGGGTAGTTGGATCTTTTGTTGAAGTAAGTTTCCTAAAGAATTTTGATGGGGTATCATCAGACCATTTTATGGGTTCTTCATTAGTATTGTTATAAAGGGATATGTCTACTCCAAGGTCTTTTTGGCAATTTATGTTTATGCTACTAAGGTCTTTTTGGCATTTAATGCCACTAAGAAGGTTTGCAGGAAGTGAATTTGGCTTTATAGAAAATTCATTATTATGTCCTCCTTCATACTCAAATGCACAATCCCATGGGAGATTTTGTCTCCAGGCAGTATCTCTAATGTTTCTCGCGAGTTCCAGGCATTCCTGAGTTAGATAAGTGGCCATAAATCTATTTTTATTTTTTTGAGCTGTGTTTATCGAAACGGTGAGCATAGATGTTCCGGCAATAAGGGCTAAAACTAGCACACCGACCAAAACGATCGTTTCTAGTAGTGAGATTCCGTGATATTTTTGCGTCATCGTATTATTTCGATAAGGCCTGATTTTTTATAGAGTTTTATACTTCCGGAGTGTTCAGAATCTATGGCAAGGTTTAAAAGCAACTCATCTTCTGCAAAGCCAACGAATTCCATGTCACCATGGGGAGGGAAAAATTTAACATCGAATGGATTGGAAAGAAAAACGCCGCTTTGTAATTTTATGGGAGAAGGAGGGACAGAATCATTGGTATTAGAGCAATCAAGTAAAAGAGAAATTTCGTTTGAATCTGCTTCCCCAGATACGGCAAAAACCTTTGTGGTGGATCTGGCTGATGAAAAACATTTTTGCAGTGTGGTTTGCACGGTTTGCAATGACTCATTGATCCTAAAGTTTTTTCGGTATTCCAGAAAATCAGGAATACTAATGCCGAAGATTATACCAAGGAGAGTTATGGTGATGAGTATCTCTATTAAAGTAAAACCGTTTTTTGAGGATGTCATTAACAAATTTGTTCCCTAGATTGTTCCAAATGCTTTTTGAAGTTCAAAAATTGGGGTTAAGACAGCCATGGCCATAAAGACCACAGCTACCCCTACTATCAATATTACTATCGGTTCTAGTAGTGTAGTCATGTTTTTTAGTTGGCTTTCTACTTCCAACTCATATTGTTCTCCTACTTTATCTAGAACGTCAGATATATTTCCGCTTTTTTCTCCAATTTCAATTACTTCTCCCAGAATCGGGTCAAGATCTTTTTCCTTTGTAAAGCTTTCGTAGATGCGCATTCCATTTTCAACATTTAGCTCAATGGTAAACAAAGCGTCTTTGATGACTGAATTTGGCATAATTTCGTTCAATATTCTTAAAGTTTTATGAACGGGAATTCCTGCTTTCATGAGTGTGGAGAAATTGTTTGCGATTCGAATTGTTTGAATGTTTCTGATTAATGATCCAATAATAGGAAGATTTAGTAATATTTTGTCCCACTCCCGCTTTCCTTCCTCTGAATTTTTCCAGTTTTTAAATACCTGCCAAATGGCCCAAACGCTTATGATAATAACCCACCAAAAATTTACAAAGAAATTTGATATTCCTATGAGAAGCCTTGTAAAGAAGGGTAATTCTATGGCAAATTCGGAAAATAAAATGGTGAACTTAGGTATGATATATATCAATACGATAGTTGCTGCGAGAACTATAGCTCCCAATACAGTGGCCGGATAGAGCATGGCAGAGCGAATTTGGCTTTCCAGTTTTATATTTTTTCTTAGTTGTTCTGCTATAGATTGAAGACTGTCTCTTATTTTCCCGGTTAATTCTCCTGAATGAATCATTTTTATTTCGTATTCAGAAAAAACGGTCGGATATTTTGCAATGGCATCTGAAAAATGCATTCCCTGGGAATTCATATCGTATGCGATAGTATCTAAAATCCGTTTTAAACGTAAATTTTGTGTTCTTTCGGCCAACATTTGGAGAGAGCGAATAAAACGCATTCCGGAATTAACCAAAAGTTGTAAGGAATGAAAAAAAAGTTTTTTTTCTTTTAAAGAGATTCGGGAATGATCAATTAGGAAGTCATTTATTTTTACAAGGGTAGGATCATTTCTTCGGTCGGTTATCCCGTAAATGACTTTACGAGTAGAGTATTCTTTGAAAGATAGTTTTTTCTTGATGGGGGATTCTTTGGTCATTTTTTTCTTTAATTTTCACAGTTATTCCTGATATAGCGCGTATATATTGAGGGACAAACCGGCATTTTTTTTGTTCTTTCCCTTTGACTGAAAACTTAAGTTATCCATTCCAAAAAATCTTTCGTTTTGTTCTATGTAGGAAAGTAAGTTTTTTACTTTATTTCTTTGTCCTTCGACGGAAAGATTCATTGAAATTTGAGGGGCATTTATTTGTGAATGTTGCCCCAAGGAAAACGCTAGTGAATCAAATGAAAATTCGCTTTTATTTGTAATCTTGAGAATATCTCTAATTAGATTTTCTTGTTCGGGATTTGCTGGAATATTCTTTTTTATGTTTAAGTTTGCTATATTTGACCTTAATTTTAAAAGTTCTTCTTTTTCTTTCTTTTTTTCTTCCAGTTTTTTTACTAATTCTTCGTTTTTTAGTTGTAGCTGGTTTACTTCTCCAAAAAGGGGGATAATAAATAAGCCAAGAGCCAGTGCGCAAACAACTATTGCCAAAATGTTCCAGTTTTTCATTCTTTTTCGGTGTAATTAAAGGTTAAAGTAAAGGATAATTTGGTTCTTCTACTGTCTTCTGATGAACTTTTCGATATGGAATGTACAAAAGGGCTTTGGATTCGAGGATTGGATTTAAGTTTTTCAATTAAAAGTGAAACAACCTCCCAATTGGAAGCCTCTCCATTTACTGATATTTTTTTTTCTCTTCCGGATGAAAAACTCGAAAAGGTTATATTTGAGTCTTCTTGTCTTAAAACCTCGTTGAGTATTTTGGACCAGGTTATTCGATAATCTTTAGCTGCTTTTAAAATTTCGATTGATTTTTTATTTATGGACCTGTCTTTTGAAATGGAGTTTATTTCTTGCAGTTCTTCTCCGATGGCTGCTCCCAGAGTTTTATTGTTGTGTTTTAGGCTGTATTTTTTCCATAAACAGTAACTCGACAGTGATATTGCAACGATTATGATTACAATTACTACTTTAGAAAGAACCGATATTTTTTTTTGTTGTTGCATTTTTTGTTTTTTTTATTTTATGTTATCTTGTTTCCTGATGCAAATTGAACTTTGGGGTAAGGGGTATGGGCCATTTGTGTTTGGCCGTGAGGTTTTGAAGAAAGAGCCTGCAGTAGGGCTTAAGTTTTGTGTGCAACAATCGGATAAATCTCCAAAGAGTGTTATTGGAGAGTGGGATTTTTGGGATACGGGGGTTCGGAATATTTTAGAAAAGATGACTCGTTTTGGGAGGATAGGTATTTTTTTTGATCGAAAGAATAAGTTGGCAGGAGAGTTCTTTAGTACTTTAGATATATCGAAATATAAATATGATCCCAAGGATCGTAGAGCAGCAAAAAAACCCTGTGTTTCTGTTTTTGAGACACTGATTTTATGGGAAATGGCAAACGAGGCTATGGCGGACTCGGTTGAATTCCGGCGTTTGGCAAGGAAGTATTTACGTAAAGCAAAGCACATTCATTGCGATACTATATTTTTTCCGGAAGCGATTATGGGAGAGGAAAAAACTAGAAAAATTCTTCAGCATATTGTCGGAACACAGATGAAGTGTGTTTTTGTATCTGATTTTGTTTTTGAAAACGAAGAAATTAAGAAAAAAATAAAGTCTTCTAAAAAACGTAATATTTCTATTATCTCCGGAGATGATGCGGATTTTACGGGTAAGAGGGCAGAGGGGATTTTGAGAACGAAACTTAAACAATTATCAATTAATAATTATCAATGAACGATGAACATTCTTTTGATCCGTTGGAGAATGTGTTGAACGAGTTTTCTAAGGGGAATTTTGTTATTGTTTTTGATGCACATCGGGAGGAGGAGGCTGATTTTTTTCTTTTGGCGGAATTTGTGGCTCCCGAGAAGATAAATTTTTTGTTGCATGAGGCTTGTGGGATGATTTGTGTGGCCTCTGGGGCGGAGATTTTGGATTGTTTATCTATTCCTTTGATGACGAAAGAAAATAGCAGTTTGCACGGGACTAATTTTTGTATACCGGTAGACGCGAAGGAGGGGATTACTACGGGAGTTTCTGCTTCAGATAGAGCAAAAACTATTAAATTATTAACACAAACAGACACAAAACCGTCGGATTTTGTGAAACCTGGCCATACGTTTCCCTTGCGGGCGGAAAATGATTTTTCCGTTCGTTTTGGTCATACGGAAGCGGCTGTGGCTTTAGCTCGAAAATGTGGGAAAATCCCGGCGGTGGTGATTTGTGAGATATTGAATAAGGAAGGGGAGAAAGCTAATTTAGAAGAGGTTTTTAAAATTGCTGCAAAATATAATTTCACCGTTATTACTTTGGAAAATGTAAAAAGGTATCTTCTGTGATTTTTTAATTGAGGAAACGAGTCCAATTATTGTAGTTATAAGTTTTTTTTAGCTGCTATATTATCTTCCTTAAGAATTGAATTTAACATTTCTATTTCTGCATTGATCATTTTAATGTCTAATTCTAGATTTTGCTCTTCTAACATTTTTAGTCGCCTCTGCAGGTAATCCATGTAATCCGTAATTTCGGACCTATTTCTTTGCTTTGTTGCTGTCTTTTTATGTCTTGTATTCATAATATTGCGACTATTGATTCTTATAAACCATGCTCTTCTTTCGTTTTGAGGAAATGCCTTTTACGCGTATAGCCGATTTTTTGCCGAAGTGGGGGATTAATGTAACAAAGGAAACTTCGAGTGGGACTTTGCATAAAGAAGTTCCCGGTCTATGTATTGGGAAAGTGCGGGTTCA
>CAYVJW010000006.1:0-28100 GCA_964451885.1 uncultured Candidatus Peribacteria bacterium
TAAGTTTTATGTCAATCTGAAATTCTCTAGCGCTGTAAAAAAGGAATTACCCCCTCTTTTTAAATCATTGCACCTTTTTCTTTTTTTCCTTAAACTATTGAAACCATGGAAATATATCTTCTCATCGGCATCGGAATTTTAATCCTGGGAGGAGGTTATCTTATTAATAAATTGTCAAAAGATGACACAAGCATGTTGAATTTAGAAAAGTTTGAAAAAGAAAAAAATGAGCTTATTGAAGAACGCGCACAATTGAAATCTGAGATTAAACAACATATTAACACGCTTGGAAAATTTTCTACTGAATTAAACAGTGAAAAGTCAAAAAAAGATAAATTAGCAGGACAAGGAAAACAACTCTTCGTAGAAATCACAGAATTAAAAGAAAAAAATAAAACTTTACAACAAAAAAATGAGGAACAGAATAAAAAGATTATTGGACATGAGAAAGAGCAGAACAGGCGAGAAGAAAAACTCGAAAAAAAACTTGATGAATTAGAAGAATCAAAAAAGAGTTTTGAAGACGAGAAAATGCGAATTCGAAAAATAGACAATGAACGCCAAAATGAAATAGAAGAAGAAAGGAATCGCGTCTGGAATGAACACGAAATATCAGTTCTCGCCCGAATCAAAGAAATCTGCCAACGCAAAGAAATCGGGTTTAATTTTTTTGATAACAATAATCTTCCCGAATCATTTGACGGAAGCTTGAAACCCGACAGCTTAGTAGAATTATTCCCTGAACAATATTTAATCTTTGATGCTAAATTTTCCGAATCAAAGATTTCCACCTATTTTACCGCACAAGTTCCAAAAACCGTTGAAAAAATAAAGAAGAGCAAAAGCCATGCGCAAATCTACCCGACAATCTTTTTTGTTGTGCCAAATGATCTTATTCAAAACGCTAAGAAAGTATTTGCATTCGCGGACGGTTTTTCTTTTTTTATGATCTCCCCAGAAAGCTTAGCTCCAATCTTGTCCGGTTTCAAAAAAATTACCGAATACGAATTTGCTGATCAGCTCAATCCTCAGGATCGAGAAAACATCGTAAATGTGCTTTCTGGTTACGAATCCTTCATTCGCAACCAAAACGCCGCGAATATCCTCATTGCCGAAAAAGCAGTTGATGTCATTCATTCAAAAGAAAGCTTAAGCACAGAACTGCTTTCAGAAATCAATCTCAAACGAAAAAATATCAAACCATTAAAACTTAAGGAAGTAGAAATGAAGAAGTTAACGCAAAATATTGAAGAACAAGATAAGAAGGTAAAAGAATTAACGTCTCCAAAAGCAAAGATTGAAAAAAAAGATCTGGATGAAATGCAAAAAACATTAGTCTTATAAAATTTTTCCAACCAAACGCTTAATTTTTTTTACCCACCGAACAGGATCTAAATCAAGATTTAATATTCTCTCCTCATACTCAGCAAGGCTCATAATTTCTCCAAAATAATACCCTTGAAACTTATCTCGATAATAACCGGCATAATTTATTCCTGCTTTTCTAAAAGTTGCAGGATCACTAAATTGTAAAACATCACCACGATAGTAGACCTGCTTTTTATCTCTGTAAAAATCATCTTCCAATACCTCAAATGAGGGGCCGTCACTAAATGGAACGGGTTTTCCCAATATATCATAGACAAAACCTCCTTCATTTCTATCGACAACATAATCATTTCCTATAGCATCAAATTCATCAGGATTCTGCACTGCATCTAATATAACAAATTCGTTCTCCCCTTTGTAATGATAAACATGATTTTGATCGGCAAAAAATTCATTACCTAATGATCGAAAACTATCTCCATCAATACCCTCAAATTTTTGCATTTTTTTATCATCAGACAACTTTTGCACACCGTCAACCATCATGGTACGACCTAAATAAACATCTCCTTCAAATATTACAAAAATAGAACTAATAGCACGAACACTCCTAAGTTCTGATAGAGGCACAGGAAGGAAGTCTGATTCAGAAACATCAACGGGTACAGGCTCTCTCCATGATCTACAGCTCCAATCAGAATTATCACAGGGACCATCTCCTGTCACTTTATAAAGTAAAGGTTTTGTATTATTTTGAAATCGGCAGAATAATAAGTTTATATGATTGTTGTACACAAGGAATGATATATGTCAAATTAAAATCATTGATTTTTTTAATAAATCAGCATATGATAATGTCATATGATTACCTAATACACCAATGACAACACTTTCTGTTCCGCTTACGAACGACCTTCGTTCACGCATAAAAATATTAGTAAAACAAGGTATTGCCCCAAATGAAGCTGAAGTAGCTAGACAAGCAATTCGATTTTATTTAGAAGAACAGGCCGTAGGAAATGTACTAAAAGCACAAAAAGAACCTTCTCTGAAGGGGAATTTAGATGAATTGGCTAAAAAACTTTAGAATGATTGAAATTACTTATAAGCCAACTTTTATCCGACAATATAAAAAACTGCCGCAAGAGCTTCAACAGGAAATAAAAGAAAAAATTCAGCTTTTTCAAAAAGATCATGCACATTCTTTTTTAAAAGTTCATAAACTAAGAGGACCGTTAAAAGGATTTTTAAGTTTTTCGGTGAATTATAAATATCGAATTATTTTTCAGTATGAATCCAAAATAGAAGTAGTACTTTTAGCAGTAGGGGATCATGATGTTTATAAATAACGTTTTTTTTATAGAAAAAATATTTATACTGATGATATGAACATAGATTTCACCGCCCCTAACGCACAAAATCTCCTCAAAAAGCATCAAATTGCCCTCACTCTCGAAGAGGCTCAAAACCTACAAAAAGATGTTGGACGCCCTTTGACATTACTCGAGGCAACACTACTAGGAATACAGCTTTCCGAACACTGCTCCTATAAAAGCTCCCGAAAATTTCTAAGCTCACTCCCAACAAAAGGCAAAAACGTCCTTCTCGGACCCGGAGAAGACGCAGGAATCATAAAAGTATTTGAACACAACGGAGAAAAATACTGCATCGCCGTAGGCCATGAATCACACAACCACCCCTCCCAGATCGTCCCGTACGAAGGAGCAGCTACCGGGATTGGAGGAATAATCCGGGATATTGTCTGTATGGGAGCCAGACCTGTGGGAGTACTAGATCATTTAAGATTTGGAAACCCAAAAAAAAATATACAGCGCAATATTGCCTCAGAAGTAATAAAAGGAATAGCCGGATACGGAAACCCATTAGGTGTTCCAAATTTAGGAGGAGACATTTTTTTTGATGAAGGATTTGATGAGAATTGTCTCGTAAACGTAACAGCCATGGGAGTTCTACGAGAATCCGACCTGATCCACTCTTATATCCCAAAAAACGCCGCCAAAGAAGAATGGGATTTAATAATAGTTGGAAAACCAACAGACAATTCCGGATTCGGAGGAGCCAGTTTTGCCTCCGACAGTTTCGAAGCCACAGACGATATAGATGCAAAAAAAGCCGCCGTACAGGAACCAAACCCTTTTTTAGAACGACACATAATAGTTTCAACACTGGATTTATTAAAAATTTTAAAAAAAGAAGGAAATTACAAAAAAGTAGCTTTTAAGGATTTAGGAGCCGGAGGGGTAGTCTGTGCGACAGTAGAAATAGCCGAAGGCGGGGGATTTGGCGCAGAAGTAAATCTGGATAATCTGCACACGATAGGGGACTACCCCCCGCATGTAATAGCCTGTGCAGAAACACAAGAAAGATTCTGCTGGGCCTGTCATCCAAGTTTAACAAAAAAAATAATAGATCATTACGAAAAAACCTGGGAATTGGGAGAAGTAGCTCAAAATGCCGGCGCGTCTCTAGTGGGAAAAGTAAGAGCAGACGGAAAGTACATTGTTAAATATCAAGGCAAAACCTTATGCGATATGCCTGCAAAATTAGTAACGAAAGGGATACTTTATGACAGAAAGCATGAGTCACCTGAAAAAACAGAAGAAAAAACAGATGTTGTTTTTAAGGAGGGAGAAGTAATGTTTAAGTAGATAATATGTGGGATTTTATGTAAAAATTGTTAAAATTGACAAAAGTTAAATAATACTAATAATGTAAGCAGTTTTTTCACAATTCGTAATCTGCCCTTAATTCATTTGAAATAACAGACAACCTGAAATTTCAGCGTTTCCAGTTTCAAAAAATTGAGTACAGACATCCTGCTGGATTTAAAATTTATCGCCAAGTTCCCAACCCAATGATTAACTCAAACGGAGGAGTAAACAGATGGCAATGACATTCGGTGCATTTCAAAAAGCAAGGCAAGAAAATGAAGCCGACGCGGCTAATTGGCAAGGAAAAATGGTCAAAGAAAGGACCTCAGAAAGAGAGACAAAGATCAACGATGCAGTTACTAGACTGGAAAAAAAATTCGATCAGATGATCACTGAGGTCAAGATCCTTTCTGGAATCTTAACCGGCCTATGGGGATTCGTACAACCTTGGATAAGGCTCCCATGAATGAAGTGGTTGCAAGGCTTCATAAAAAGTACACAGACAACGGCTGGCTAAGGGACTTAGCAGTAAATAACTTACCAATTTTAATATCTTTTTCTCCGTGTACTTCGTCAGAAAAACTTCGCCATATTATAATATGACTCAGCTTCTCTTTCTCGTACACGAAAAAAAATCTCATCAAACTTGGTAACTTATTTCCTGCCAAGCCCCTAAGGGTTGATTCCATTCCGCAGTATTCAGATGATGGACAATGTGCTATCATCAGACTGCATCCCGCAGGATGAATCCTCGCAGGGAGCGACCGATACCTCGGCCCTCCCTTTTTTTTTATGCTCGTCCAAGTGTTTTCCCCGATCGGCGAAGTCTTCTGGACTTGGACGTATATCATGGTAGTCACTCGCCCACGGGTGACTACCGATTTATTTTTAGCATAAGGTTTTGACATAAATTGGAATATTTTTAGAATTTATTTGTTGTTATTTTTAAAAACCGAAAATTTATCCCTAAAGATGAATTTTCAAGAGGAGGAGATGATGTAATAAGCGAAGTCCCGACGTAGGAGGGACGTAGACATGGAATCGTCTCCGACGAAGGGTGTGTAGCTCAGCTGGTTAGAGCGCTTCTCTGATAAGGAAGAGGTCCCAGGTTCAAGTCCTGGCATACCCACCATTATTGATTTCTGCCCTATTTAGCCATTTACTAAATGGCTCTTTGTAGGTGATAGACTGTATATCCTTCCCATTGACAACAAGGTTCAAGAGCAAAATCTCCGATATCTTGTGTTTTTGTGTTGGATTCGCGGCAGCCCAGTATTTATGGGCATTTGTTGATAGTTCAAGAAAAGGGATATTTCTGTGATCAAAAAAATATTGAAATCTAATGCTAGAACGGATAGTTTTCATATGCCCTTTTCTCTACTTTATAATTTGCCTTTATAGCTTTTTTTTGTTAAAATAATTCCGTAAGTATGCATTTCTGTATTCTTATGGAATTAAAATGCAAATATTAGAATTTCAAAATCTACTCTCCGAATATCCCGTTTTCTCTCTACAAGATATTCACAAAGCAATTCCCAACTTCTTCAGAATTCAGCTTGATCGTTGGGAAAAGAAGGGGTATCTCCGCAAGATTAAACAAGGCTACTATAGTTCAACCTCTCAGGAACTAAGTGGGTCATTCCTTTTTTATACGGCTAATAAGATTTATAGCCCATCATACATATCTCTTGAAAATGCCCTTAAGTTCTATGGACTCATTCCGGAAGAAATATTTCAAATCACTTCTGTAAGCACTAAGAAGACAACGAGCTTTGAAACATGTGTTGGAAACTTTAGTTACCGCCATATTAAACCGAGCCTCTTTTTTGGCTACCTGTTACTTGATTTCAATAATCATAAGATTTGTATGGCTGAACCGGAAAAGGCCGTTTTGGATTATTTGTATCTTAATCCACAACTTAATACTTCTGAAGATTTCGTGGAACTGCGAATAAATGGCGATGAATTCCGTGGACAAATCAATCTTAAAAAGTTCAATAATTATCTTGAGGCTTTTAAAAATAAGACGCTTACCAATCGTGCAAATACATTTTTAACCACCATGCAAAATGATTAGTCTTGATCAAATTTTGGCACAGTACCCTGAACATTTACAGAAATATCGTGAAAGTATTCTCAAAGAATATTTACAGTACAAAATTTTGCGTAGTATTTTTGAGAGCAAATATGGAAATAAACTTGCTTTTCTTGGTGGAACAGCGCTTCGAATCATTTATGACAATACTAGATTTTCTGAAGACCTCGACTTTGATAATTTTGATTTAATCGAGGAAGAATTTGTGGATTTAGGAAGCGTGATCAAAAAAGACCTTGAACTGGAAGGACTAGAGATTGAGATCAAAACCATAACGAAAGATGCTTACCGCCTCAAAATTCGTATTCCAAAAATCCTCTTTGACACCGGTATTACTCCTCTACTTGATCAGAAGATTTTGATTCAAGTAGATACCGTACCGCAAAACTTTGATTATATCCCCGAAAAAACACTTCTTAACAAGTTTGAAATATTTACTCAAATTAATGCCGTACCAAAGAATCTACTCCTTGCTCAGAAAATATATGCTTCAGTTAATCGAAAACGTGTTATGGGACGTGATTTTTTTGACATCGTTTTTCTGTACGGTATTGGAGCAAAGCCGGATTTTGCATACTTGCAAAAGAATATTGAGATAAAAAACCAAAGAGAGCTAAAATCCTATTTGCTTAAAAAAATAGATAAACTCAACTTTGAAACGCTAGCGAAGGATGTGGAACCCCTTCTTTTTGACCATCGAGATAAAAAAAAAGTTCTACTTTTTAAGGAATTTTTGGAGCAAAACCTCTAGGTGACTAAAAGGGGGAATTCAAAAAGGCCGGCGAAATAAATTCGCCGGCCAAGAAAGTTCGTCACTTTTGTAGTTTTTAATAGAGCTCAACGATGTCAATCACTCATCGACAGAAGCAACCGCCCCATGTCCGCCCAATCCCCAGGTCTTTGCAACATGGCCTGGATACCGTTCACGACGCTCAGCGCAGCAATAAAACCCGCCGCCCCGCCGACCGCAACATCAAGCTGCTGCCGACCTTCCGGATTGGCTAACGTGAAACCGAGATATTCGATAAACACCCCAGCCCTATTGTCCATCCCATTCCCGTCCGTACGACCGGCCAGGAAAAGGCCGACATCCTTGCCCGGAAGCATCCCCTTTCGAAGATCATCCAGGGTGTCGTAGAGATGAACGTTGGTGTCCGGAAGAGTCGAAATCCTGGAACCTTCGAACCTTTGCAACAGATGCTGATGCAGCTGATTCGGAAAAGTACCAGCCAACTCCTTCATCAGCGGTGCCACCGCCGGATGGGATCCCCAATGAACATGCTCCCCTCGTTTGAGAATTGGCAAAAGGTGATAAAGCAACCGCAGACAGTAGGCTTCCATCAACGCCGAATCAGCTTGATCCGACTCCGACAAGCTAGTACAAAGCACCACCTGCTTCGGCGCTTCTATTGCGGATTTCGCAAGAAACTGCGCCAAAGCAGCAACATACGCATCCCGATTGATCATCTTCACGGCAATGAAAAGGTGGCTTTCGATGCCATCAGCCATATCGAAGACAATTACACCTTCATCCTCCCCTTCAGTAGTGAAGTCGGTGATCACCGCCGGTTGGATTTCATAGATCGGCGGAACTTCACCCATGAGCTGCAACATCAAAAACAAACAACTCATATCATGAGTGAGAAGCACCTCCCCGTCCCTCGACCGGATAGCACTCTCGTACCACCGGCGGCGTTGCGCCATGAGAGCCACGAAACCCGGATGATCGTTCCTGAGAACACCCTCGATCATCTCGGGGGTTCCAAAACCGATCTCACTCCGCCGAGTAACATCCGTCGGCAGGAAAAAGGCCGGAACATCAGCCTCACGGAGCATATCCATCAGCTCCTTCCCAGCCAAGGCGTCAAGCATGACGTTGAATTGCGCCTTCTCGGAACGGCCATCCCATTTCATATTCGCCACCTGCCCCAGAGAGGAATACTGGGAGAATTTCCCTTTCATCTGGGAAAGCAAGTGAGGATTTTCCTTCAGCACCTGATTGATACCAGTGGCTGGTCCACCGAGCAGAACCACGAAGGTATCACGCCCGATAAAATCAACCAGGATGTTGGAAGGTTGTAACTGGCTGACTCGCCCATCCCGCACATCGGCGAGATCTTCTTCGGAGATATCCCCAAACCCTTTCAGATCGTTCATGTGAACAGCATGGGGAACTTTTGGCTTTGCCGCCAACCCACCGTCCACGATGGGACAAGGCAAATGCCCGAAAGCAGACATAATGCGATGAAACCGAAGCGCGCTAACCCGAAGCAGAAAACGCGAATACGGCTCATCCCATTCCGCCATCGGGATGGCCTTGAAAGGGGACTGTTCAGCCTCTTTGGCCGCCGCAATACGTTCGGCTACAAGAGCCGGATTGAGCGCGCAACGACCGGTGAGCAGAACGATGACATTTTCCACCCCAAACCGAGCGATAGCTCCAATCACCAGTTCCAGATTGTCGGGATCGGTCGGATCGACCGCCACGACGACTTTTTTCGGTGTTTCAAAGATCGGTTTTTTCACAGTTTAGTTTCCTCTCATAGGGTAAGTGGAACAAAAGAGACAAACAGTGCGCATCAGACAAAACCATTTTTGGCTGATGCGACAACCAGAAAAACAAGCATAAAACTTGATATAGTATTTGTAATGACTTTTCAAGGAAAGTCAAGTTATCACCCCATTATTTGCTCGTTCATCTTTAATATCGGCAAATAAATCGCAAGAATCATAAAAACAGCACCAACAGCAATAAAACCTAAGATTATAGGATCCATAATATCACCAAGAGTTTTTATCCTCCGATTTAATGAATCATCATAAAATTCAGCAACCCTCATCATAGTTTTATCAAGTGAAGCTGTTTTTTCACCAATAGACACCATATTTACCATCATAGCTGGAAAGAGTTTTGGATCATCTGAAATATTCTCAGCAATCATAATACCTTTCGAAAGATCATCAGCAGCCAACAATAATTTTTCTTTGTAAGCCTGATTATCAGCAATCTGAGCTGCAATTTTTAAACTATCCATGATAGGCACACCAGCGCCAATCAAAAAACCAAAAATTTTCGAAATACGTATCAATATCATCTCTCTCAAAACATCATTAACAATAGGAATCGAAAGTAAAAAACTTCCTAACTGCCTTCTACCTTCTGCAGATCTCTGCCAAGTAATAAAAATTGCAACAATTGATCCTAAAACAAGAACTAATAAAATCCAATGGTTTAGTACTATATCACTCATAGTTAAAAGAATTCTTGTAGGAAGAGGTAAATTTTCAGAGCCTCCAAAAAGTTCTTCCAATTTCGGTACAACAAAAATAACAACAACAATGGTCAAGAGGATCATAACCACAAATACTACAACAGGATAAGTCATAACTGCTTTTACTTTTTCCTTTATTCTTTTAAGCCTTTCAAATTGAGAGACCAATTCCCTAAGTATTTCACTTAGGTTTCCTGACTTTTCGCCTGCCTCCACTACAGCGCAAGTAGCCGAATCAAAAACATCATTATTACTTTCCATAGCAATCGCAAGACTGCTTCCCCCCTCGATACTGTTTTTCATGTCAAAAATGACTCTTTGAAATTTCGCATTTTTTTCTTCCTTTCCCAAAAGTTCCAAACAATCAGTTATGGGCATTCCAGCTCTAATCATTGAACCGAGAAACTGAAAAAATAACAATTTCTCATTTACGTCGACTCCGGAACTCTCGATAAGGTAATTATTAAGATCATCAAATATACCTTGCAAAGTAATAGGTTTTACTTCTTCTTTTACTTCTTCTTTTTCTATTTCACCAGAAATATCGAGAACAAGTTCCTCTTTTTTTTCACCTTGCCCGGCGCCAGGCATAGAATTCGGTTTTTTAAAGTACATTTTTTCTTAGAATTTTAAATTTTTTTATTACTCATTATACTTTATTCCTTTACTAATTTATAAATTTCTGACATAGAGGTTTTTCCTTCCATCGCTTTTATAAGACCATCTTGTTCAAGAGTTACCATACCTCCTTTTTGAGCTACTTTTTGAATTTCCATAGTAGGCATCTTGTCAACTATTGCCTTCTTTATATCCGGATCCATATCCATAACTTCATAAATTCCGACACGGCCTTTGTACCCTTGTCCGTCACACTCATTACATCCTCCTTTCGAAGCTTCATAAAGTACAGGATTATTAAACATTCCCATATCCAAACCTTCATAAGGGGTAAAAACAGAAAAAGCTTCGGAAATTTTATTTGTTGCATCAGGCGATGGGGGAACAGGAATTTTGCATTTTTCACATAACTTTCTTGCAAGTCTTTGGGCAATAATCAAATTAACAGCCGAAACAAGCAAAAAATCCGGAACCTGCATGTTTAATATTCTAGTAATAGTTTCTACCGCAGAATTCGTATGAATAGTCGAAAGAACCAAATGCCCGGTAAGACTTGCTTCAATGGCAATATCTATCGTCTCCTTATCCCGGATTTCACCTACCATAATAACATCAGGATCCTGCCTCAAAGCAGTCCGAAGCCCATCAGCAAAAGTATAACCGATGATCGGCTTCATTTGGCTTTGGTTTAATCCTTCCATTTGGTTTTCTACAGGATCTTCAAGCGTCATAATATTTACCTCCGGATTATTAATCATACTCATAGCCGAATACAGAGTCGTGGTCTTCCCTGAACCTGTGGGACCGGAAGTCAAAATAATTCCGTTGGGTTGAGCAACAGAATTTACAAATTTATCATAATTATGGCCAATAAATCCAAGATTCTTTAGTTCCGGTATCTTTTTTGACTTATCAAGAACACGCATACATATTTTTTCTCCACCCACAGTAGGCAATGAAGACACACGTAAATCCACCTCTTTTTCACCTACAATAGTAGAGAGCCGACCATCTTGTGGAATACGTGACTCATCTATTTTTAGATTTGCCATGATTTTTATTTTTGACACTAAACCGGAATGCATATTGAGAGGATATTCAACAATTATTCGTAATTCACCGTCAATTCGCATACGAATTACAACCGTATTTTTTCGAGGTTCAATATGAATATCAGAAGCTCCCTTTTCAATAGAAAGACTCATGGAACTATTCAACACTTCCGGAATATTCCCGGAAACAATAGAATTCTTAAGAGCTGCCAATGCTTCCTCTGCTGTAGGCATTATATTTTAATATGTTAGATAACTAATTGGGAATAAAATTTTACTTCTAATTGAACCTTCAACTCCCCCTCTTGTTCCTCTTTTTTACTTTCCGAAATACTAAGACTTTCTATGTGGCACAAAGGCAAAAGATTGTCAGTCAAATACTTATAATCCGCAGTTTCTATAATTTGTTCAGCCCTGCCCATTTCAAACCTCTCGGAAATTTTCCCGGTTTGTAAAAATAAAATAAATTCCTTTAAATTTTCTATGTCGGTAAGTATAGTTATTTTAGCTTCCTGAAAAGTGAAATTTGCACCCTTTTCCTTACTTCGTTTAGCAATTGTTAAATCATTAAGATAAAATCTCGAATCTCGAAAATCCGTATCAAGAATTTCTAACCCAAGGGCATACATTTCTAAAATACGAGCCACCTTAGCTGAATCGATTTTCACCGGGAAAATTTGACTTTCCCTAACTAATAAAGTTTTTGATTTTTCATCAAATTCAATTTTTAAATCATTATTAACTCGCTTACTTTTTTCAACCCTTGTTTCAAGATCGGAAATTGATCTTTCAAAATCTGAAACTTCAGAAGATTTTACACGCGATTCCATAAATTGAGGGATAACCTTGAAAATAAAAAGAAGCAAACCTATTACAGACAGCAAAATCCAAGGTATAGAATTCCTTCTTCTTTTTTCTCGTCTAGAATGTAACGAATCGGTTTTGGTTTTTTTAGGGGCAGTCATTTTATATTAGAATTTAGAATTAATTTCTTCATTATCCATGTAACTTGTTATTATTTTCTCCTTGGTCGTGCACTTTTTGTTTCAGAAGAAGTATCAATATCCTCCCCACCCAACCATTTCAAATATTCATTAAACCGAGCATCCGAAGGATCTTTATCTCCTAATCTTTGATTATTCAAAACAAGCGAAAAATTCATTTCTTCATCACCTTCCTTACTGGTCTTTCGAGAAAATTTTAAAATTTCACCGCCTTTGAAAAGTGGTGAAGAATTCATCATTTCTATAAATTCAGAGGATAAATAAAATATCTTCCCAAAAATATTAGTAGCCGAAACTGAGAATTTTGTAACATCACGAGTAAAAGATATTTTTTCTATTTTTATTGAATTTCCGGAAATAATAGGATGTACATAATCCGAAGAATTAAAATAAGATTGTATTCGATTAATTCCGTCAATTAATCCAAAAATCATTTTTCCATCATCAGCTTCCCTATCTACCCAATTCAACCTTTGATCCTTAATTAACTTTACAACATTTCTATGAATAAAAAACTCTTTGTTATCAATTCTATTTCTTAATTCATTATTTTCTTTGGTTAGTTTTTTATCATTCCTGGATAAAGAATTTTCTTGTTTTTTAAGATGTTTGTGCTTTATTGTCAAGTTTTCAGACATTCCAAATAACGAGAAATATTTATTACTCTCATCCAGCGATGCACTCAAAATAAAAAAAGCCACAACTGAGAAAGCCAAAAAAACAATAGAAAAAATCTTCAACGCCAAAATTTGGAAAGGTAACTTATAGCGCTCATCAATAATTCTTTGTCCTTCTTCTTCTGGAAGTTTTTCTTCCTCCGCAGCAGCTACTTCCTCTCCTATTTTTAATTCAACCGCAGGTTCAGATTGAGAAACCTCTCCTTCAATCTCAGTTGTTTTACTAACATCCTCTCCAAAAGGAACATGAGTAGAAATACTTTCATCCAAAGGATTAGATTGTTGAACATCCTCCCCAGAAGAAACAGGTTGATCTATTTTTTTATCAGCCATTTTTATTTTTTATATTTTATAATTACATATTTTTTCTCCTTATCATAGCAGATATTACGATAAAAATCAAGCATATAAAGGCTTTTTCAATCACTTTATGAAAACAATGCTTCAGTTGATCCTAAATCAGAACGATGCTCCGGAAAAACAATAGGAAAATTAGATCCGAGAATTTTTTCCAGCCTGTTATCCAATTCATTTTGGCCACGAAAAAGCGTCACTGTAAGTTCTTTTGCAATATTTCCCGCTTCAGATGTTCTTTTCCATTCCAAAAATGCGGCTTCGATTTTTTTGCTTTGCCTTTCTTGTACTTCTAAAATACTTAAACTTAATTCCCGCCTTTTTTTATCTGATTCATTCTTAATCAATTCTTTTTCAGAAAGTTTATTAATTTTTTCCGGTTCATCTTCCGGAACATTCCAATCTATTTTTTCGAACCTTTTAATTGCCATGTTTTTTGAATTAATCATATTATTATAGCAAATTTTTTGACAAAAAGCAATAAAAAGATTAACATGCCGGGCAACTCAAATATGAAAAAAAAATCTCGACTCAAAAACGAAAAAATAATGAAAAATAGTCTAAGCTATAAACTCTAAGTTCTAATAACATTATGGTTAAAAAAATCACAGTTCGAGGTGCTCGCATGCACAATTTAAAAGATATTAATGTAGAAATTCCACGCGATAAATTAACAGTAATAACAGGTGTTTCCGGTTCAGGAAAATCAAGCCTGGCATTCGACACTATCTATGCAGAAGGACAAAGACGCTATGTAGAAAGCCTTTCTACTTATGCCCGCCAATTTCTTCAGCTCCAAACAAAACCGGAAGTAGAATCCATAGACGGATTATCTCCAGCCATTTCTATAGACCAAAAAACGTCATCACGTAATCCAAGATCAACAGTAGGCACAACAACAGAAGTCTATGATTATTTACGGCTGCTTTTTTCTAAAATTGGTATACCGATTCATCCAAAAACCAAAGAAAAGCTTGAGAAACAATCTCCGGGACAAATCATAAATGTCATACAAAAATGGAAAGAGGAAATAAAATTTATGATCCTCGCACCAATGGTACAGGACAAAAAGGGAGAACATTTAGAAATCATAAACAAAATTAGAAAAGCCGGATTCGTAAGACTCAGAATAGACGGCTACATCCGCACTATCAATGAAGAAATTGAACTGGATTCAAAAAAAAAACATACGATTGATATCATCATTGACCGTTTAGTAAAAAAAGATTATTCCAAAAAATATGTTCAAATGAGTACGGGACAAAAAATTGAAGAAAAAAATGACGAACGGATGCGAGTACTTGATTCGATAGAAACCGCCTTAAAATTTGGAAATGGAATCATGACCATTCATAAAATGGACGAAAAAAAAGATTATTTATTTTCTGAACATTTAGCAGATCCTAAAACAGGTTTTTCATTTCCTCCCATTGAACCACGACTTTTTTCCTTTAATTCGCCTCATGGGGCTTGTAAAAATTGCCACGGACTTGGATACCGCCTAAAACTCAATCAAAATATAGCCGTAAATCCAAACCTTTCCATCAGAGAGGGAGGGATTCTTCCATGGACAACAATGGGAACGAATGCCCAAAATTGGTATTTTAGCTTACTAGAAGCAATAGGCAATAAATATGGTTTCTCTATAGATGAACCTATAAAAAAAATAGAACCAAATGTATTAAATAAAATATTCGAAGGCTACGCAAAAGAAATATTTGAAGTCAAGCTTCGAGGGGATTTACATGGGAAAACTACTCCATCCTCATTTGAGGGAGTAATCACCCAAACGGAAAAAAGATACAATGAAAGTGATTCTGAATTCGTAAGAAAAAAATTAGCGGAATTCATGATAGAAACCCTGTGCCCAATATGCGAAGGCTCAAGATTAAATATTTACGCACGAAACGTACTAATAAACGAAGAATCTATTTCAGCTATCACCCAACGATCAATATCAGAAACAAAAGATTGGATAAAAAAATTAAAATTCACAGAAGAACAAAAAGAAATTATAACCCCTATCCAGAAAGAAATTACAAACCGGCTCAGCTTTTTGGAAAAAGTCGGACTTTCTTATCTTACCCTTTCCAGAGCTGCAAATACACTTTCCGGAGGAGAGGCGCAAAGAATTCGATTAGCAACACAAATCGGTTCTCAACTACAAGGAGTATTATATGTCCTGGACGAACCATCTATAGGACTTCATCAAAAAGACAATGGCCAGTTAATTGAAACCCTTAAACACCTTCGTGACTATGGTAATACCGTTATAGTCGTAGAACATGACGAAGATACCATTAGGGCTTCCGACCATATTGTTGAGATTGGACCGAAAGCAGGGCTTCATGGAGGAGAACTTGTTTACTCCGGCCCCATGGATAACATGAAAAATATAAATTCGGAAACAGCAAATTTTCTATTTGGACGAGAAGAAATAAAAGTACCTCAAATAAGAAGAAAACCTTCCGGAAAATTAAAAATTATCGGCGCCAGGGAGAATAATTTAAAAAATATTGATGCAGAAATTCCTCTAGGAATATTAGTTGGAGTATCAGGCGTATCCGGATCAGGAAAAAGCTCACTAATAAATAAAATATTAGTATCATCACTAGCCAGAGATTTAAATCGGGCAAAAAGAAATCCAGGACTGCATGACGAAATAATAGGTATTGATCAACTGGACAAATTAATCTCAATAGACCAATCCTCAATTGGAAGAACCCCCAGATCCAATCCTGCTACTTATACAGGAGTGTTTACCGATATCCGGGAAGTTTTTGCAACTACCACAGAAGCAAGGATAAGAGGCTATAATTCCGGACGCTTTTCATTTAATGTAAAAGGAGGACGATGCGAAGCCTGTTCGGGAGACGGAACCAAAAAAATAGAAATGCACTTCTTGCCCGACGTTTTTGTACCCTGTGAAATATGCAAAGGCAAAAGGTATAATGAGGAAACACTGGAAGTTACTTATCGGGGAAAATCAATCGCAGATGTATTAGAAATGACAGTAGAAGAAGGACTTCAATTCTTCGAAAATTTCCCAAATATTGCCCATAAACTCAATGCCATGATAGAAGTAGGACTCAGCTATATCCACCTGGGACAAAGCGCAACAACTCTCTCAGGAGGAGAAGCCCAACGAGTTAAATTGTCAACGGAATTAATGAAAAAAGCCACCGGACAAACTATTTATGTCCTGGACGAACCAACTACAGGCCTTCATTTTTCAGATGTAAAAAAACTACTCAACGTACTTCAAAAACTGGTTGACAAAGGAAATTCCGTAATCGTCATAGAACATAACCTGGACATTATTAAATCCTGCGACCACCTGATCGATATGGGGCCAGACGGCGGGGACGAGGGAGGCACGATGACTATTGCCGGCAGTCCTGAAGTAGTAGCTAAATATAAGGAAAGTTATACAGGGGAGTTTTTGGCAAAAATATTATAATAAAAAATCAGAAGAAAACATTTGTATTCCCCAAACTTAAAATTAAAATAAAATTACAAAAAAAAACCGCTCAAATCAAAGACAGGTAAAACCATAATTACCAAAAAAAATACCGACATTAAAAATCAAGGACTTTTTAGTTGACGATACTATATCTAGGGGAGTATGATTAAAACTCAGTACAATATATAGTATTTACTGTGTTTTATGAAATAACAAATAACACCAAAATTAATTAAATCCTAAACCACAAACCAAATCCCATGATTTTTAAAATACAAAAAAGAACCGGAGAAATTGTTGATTTCCAACCAAAAAAAATAGAAAAAGCCATTTTTACGGCGGCAAAAGAAGTCGGAGGACATGACCAAAAAACCTCACAACACCTCACTCAAATAATAGTAAACACAGTTGACGAAAAATATTATGGTACCATCCCAGGAGTAGAAGATATACAAAACCTGATAGAAAAAACACTCATAGAACATGGACATGCTGCTACAGCAAAAGCCTATATTATTTATCGTGAACGACGTACACAGGCTCGCGATGACAAAAACGTAGTAATCGATGTAGAAAATACCATATCAGAATATCTAGAAAAACTAGATTGGCGGGTAAATGCCAATTCAAATCAAGGCTACAGTCTCGGAGGAATGATCCTCAACACGTCAGGAAAGGTAACAGCCAATTACTGGCTATCACATATTTATCCCCGAGCAGTAGGAGATGCCCATCGCAACGGAGATTTTCATATTCATGACCTAGATATGTTTTCCGGATATTGTGCCGGATGGAGTCTCAGAACACTAATAGAAGAAGGATTTAACGGAGTCCCAGATAAAACAGAAAGTAGTCCCCCCCAGCACCTTTCCACAGCTGTTTCCCAAATGGTCAACTTCCTCGGCACCCTCCAAAATGAATGGGCGGGAGCACAAGCTTTTTCCAGTTTTGATACTTATTTGGCTCCATTCGCAAAGAAAAGAGAAATGGAAATAGAGGAAGACATAGAAAGGTCTGGATTTTTTAATTTTCCGGATAAAGAAGCAAAACAAAAATACGTTGATGAAAAAGTATACAATTACGTACTACAAAATATGCAGAGTTTTGTTTTCAATCTGAATGTACCTTCAAGGTGGGGGACACAAACCCCATTTACCAATATCACACTCGACTGGAAATGCCCAGAGGACTTAAAAAGTAAAAAACTCAAACTGGGAGGAGAATACTTTCCCTTTACATTCGGAGAACTCCAAAAACAAATGGACATTATAAACCGCGCCTACATCGAAGTGATGACAGCAGGAGACTCAAAAGGACGGGTTTTTACATTTCCAATACCAACCTACAACATAACCAAAGATTTTGACTGGGATGACTCAAAAACCGAACCACTTTTTGAAATGACAGCCAAGTACGGAATGCCTTATTTCCAAAACTTCCTTAATTCAGACATGGATCCAAACCACATACGTTCAATGTGTTGTAGATTACAATTAAATCTGGATGAGCTTCTCAAACGCGGAAACGGACTTTTCGGATCGGCTGAAATGACCGGCTCTATAGGAGTAGTGACTATTTCAACTCCACGAATCGGCTATCAATTTAAAGGAGACCGGGACGGATTTTTCAACCGCATAGCGCATTTAATGGAACTGGCAAAAGTATCCCTCGAACTCAAAAGAAAAGAAATTCAAAAATGGATAAACCGTGGTCTATTTCCATACACAAAACGTTATCTTGGACATTTAGATAACCATTTCTCAACAATCGGACTAAACGGCCTAAATGAAGCCATAAGAAATTTTACAAACGATAAACACAATATTGCAGACGAATGGGGTCAAAGCTTCGCAGAAGAAGTATTATTATTCATGCAGGCAAAACTAAAAGAATTCCAGGAAGAAACCGGGAACCTTTACAATCTGGAAGCCACCCCCGCAGAAGGAACTACCTATCGCTTCGCCAAAGAAGACAGAAAACGCTTTACCGACATCATGCAGGCCGGAACACCGGATGCCCCTTATTATACAAACTCTTCCCAACTTCCCGTAGACAAAACAGCCGACGCATTTGAAGCCCTCATGCTTCAGGATCGATTACAAACAAAATACTCAGGCGGAACCGTACTGCACCTCTACATGGGAGAACGAATCTCCAGCAGCGAAGCCTGCAAAAACATAATACGAAGGGCTCTCACGAAATTTCACCTGCCCTATATCACCATAACCCCAACATTCTCCATCTGCCCAAAACACGGCTACCTACCCGGTGAACACGACTACTGCCCAAACTGCGACAAAGAAATCGGCTACACAGGAGACGAAAAAGAAGACATCGAATTTCGCATGAAATTCGATGCCCGAAGGCAAGGAGCGATTAAGCAGGAGGATAGTGAAAAAATACCGAAACGTGTCCCTACTAAAATAAAAACTAATAATAACTAATAATTCAAAATAAAATGACAAACATCAATTCACCGGCCATCCCCCAAAGAACCAGATGCGAAGTATGGACCCGAGTAATGGGCTACCACCGCTCCGTATCACACTTCAACATCGGAAAAAAATCCGAACACTGCTCCAGGCAGCATTTTCAGGAAACAATCTCAGCTAATTCTGAATTTTGTGGGAAATATTGAATCGTTTCTAGTTTTAATATCCTCTTCCAATAACAATCCACTCACTCCCAGATGACTGAATAATAACATAATCTTTCGGATTTTGAAGGGAGTAATTAACCGCTCCATCAATTTTTTCCAAACCAAAAGGAACAATTAATATATCTTTTTCCCCTTGTATCAACTTTACAACATAAATCCTGCCTACTGCCGTACCAGCCTCCGGTAAATTCCAAGTAAGATCCCCCTCAAATCCAGTCGTATCTCCAACAACCGTAAAATCCTGATCGGTAAGCATATAACCGTCAATATAAACATTTCTTACCGGAGCGCTAATCCCACCGCCAACTGTCAAATTTCCAGCCATTAAAACATTTCCGCCAACCTCCAATTTTTCACCGGGAACCGCAACCCCGATTCCCACATTTCCCGAATCAGCATTAACCACCAAAGTATCAATACCCGCACGAATCCCGCCTTCAATCAAAAGATCATCCGTAATGGTAAATCTACCATTGATATTATCCCAATAAACCTCCTCCTCATTTCGTCCAAAACCTATACGAACAAGCTCCTCCGAATTACCTGAGTTTAATAACAAATAATTTTGAAAAATAGGGTACATCCCCCCACCGATATGGATCCTCTCAGCTAAAACAACATTAGATAGCAAAGATCCAAAAGCAATGATCATTACTAGAATGAGTAAGCGAATCTGATATTTTTTTTCTTTCATTGAATTAAAAATTAATTAACTTTTTACATTACAAACATTCAACTTTAAAAACTTTTTTTATCTGCCTTGATAAGTAAGAGTAATCTCTCCGGCATAAGTACTTTTAGAACCATTACCAGAAGCAAATGCATGTACATAAATCAATACGTATTCACCTGCAGCGGGATCAAAACTAGCATCGTCAAGTGGATCTGTAAATTCTGTCCAATCAGTATTAAAAATAGATGTAGGAGAAAATGCAAAGTCTCCATCCTTATCCATCACATAAAGATCAATCCCACTTCCCGATTCATCACCAGTGTTTTTATAATCAAAACTCATATTTGTAAAACTTTCAAAATCTTTTGGTATATTAACCTTATAAAGTAAATGTATGTCTTGAAGGCTACTTTGAAGTGATTTTACCAAATAATAAAGATTATCCTCATCTGAAATATTTGAATCAATGGAAACAGAATTACTTGTGCCATCCTCAATGATAGTACTTTCACTAGGACTAATAAAAATATATTTTTCTCGAGTCGAAAGAGCTGAAAACGGAATATCTTGAAAAGTAACATTATCCCCGTCAACGGTTGCATTAGTAATATTCCCGGTAATATCTAAATCTCCATCAACTTTTGCATTTCCCGAAACTTCTAATAAAGCACTTGGATCAGCCGTTCCAATTCCTATGTTACCACCTGCTTCAATATGCAACCTATCCTGGTTATTAGTTAAAAAACTAAAATCAAAATTACTCTGATTACCAAGCGATCTATCAGCTACAGATGTATCCCCTCCATCAGAAAAATCACCACCGCCCCCACCACCTGCATCAACATCAACCTGTCTCCAAGCACTTCCATCACAAAGATAAGCATGATCCGTAGTAGAGTTATAATAAGTACCTCCTTCCACAGAAGCATCACATGTTGGTTCCTCTCCCTGTGGTGTCATTTTTATTATTCCAGTTACCTCTAATTCCCCATCAACTTTCCCGTTTCCCGAAACCTCCAATTTTTCTGAAGGAGAAGCTGTTCCAATACCTACCTTATCATTTGAAGAATCAACATAGAAAGTATCCGAATCAACCGTAAGTCCCGCAAAGTCAGGGCTTGATAAAGTATCTACATTCTGATCCAAGACTGCGGAACTATTTATCGTAAGCGTACTATCAGCATTAACATCAAAAACTAATTCATTCCCAGTAGGGGACTTTACTTCCCATAAACCGGTATCAGCTCCGTCAACTCTCATATAACCAACCGTAGTTCCACCGTCTCCTTCTATAAGTAACCCTGATCCAGTTGTAAGAGCCGTAGTACCATTTACATTGACTGTTATTTCCTTATCGGTTACATCTACATTTTCTGCTTGATACGTTGTAGACGTTCCCTGCACATCAAGATCCCCCGGAATTACTACCGTAGAAGCTATTGCTCCCAATGTAAGATCATTCACCCCAAGGCTGGCGCCAATGATATGATCACCGGTGGTGAAGTCGATATTTCCTCCTAAACTCAGATTCTTTTCAATTCCAATCCCTCCATCAAGAATAACAGCTCCGGAATCTTTATCTATAGAATCTGTAGTATCATTCAGCGTAAGTTGCCCTGTAATAATAGTATTGCCCTCAACCTCTAAATCACCTTCAACTTTTGTAGAATCACTGAAAATAAATTCAGTATTAAAATCATTATATAATATGGTTTTATCCAGATTCTCACCAAGTTTAAACGAACCGCTAACTTCAAGATCAGACAAAGCTTTTGTTATTCCAGTAACTACTAAATCATTATCAATTTCTACTCCCCCTTCTACATTAAGTGAATCATTAATATTAAATTCACTATCATCTGCACTGTATTGAATATGTTTATCTAAAGCATCTCCAAATTGAAGTTTTATTGCCCCGGTTTCTCCAACAGTATCGTCTTTATCAATTATAAAAGTTTCTTCATTTGTGCTACCGGAATCTTGTCCACCCCCTCCACCTCCACCAACTCCATCAGGAATCATACCAATATCCCATTTCCCATCTTCCCCTAAAAGAGCAATATCACCTTCTCCGTCTCCAATTTTATTACTGGCCAAGCGCTCTGAGTTTTTAGCATACATTACGGAACCAATAATTTGACGATCATTTATATCAGCGCCATTATCACCAGTCGGATCCATAAGTTGATAAGTACTATCCGGTTTTCCGGAAATTTTAATTTCCACCTGTAAATATTTATGGGTTTCAAAATCAATATTGGGAAGCGGCTCTCTTGAACCAAGCTGAACCATAAAACTACCGTTATCCCCAATAATAACAATATGAAGTTCGCTCCAACCTCCATAATTCTCAGAACCAGTGTTAATGCCCCCCAAATCAGTTTTATCACTACTGGCCCAATCCGAACTTTTCCAAAATGAAAAACGCACCGTATAATTATTAATTACTGGAAAAGCCGGCCCTTTATTTATGATTCTTCCCTGATAAACGATCGTACCCGGCGTAGTATCAACCGCTCCCACGGACATATGCCACGGCAGCAAAGAAAATACGAGAACAAATAATAAAAACTTTCTAAACATTATTTATTGTGAAATAAAGGAATTTGAAAAATAAAACGAGTCAAAAATCGGCAATAGGGAACATCAAAGAATTCATTAATTTTATCGGAAATGACCCCCCTCCTATCGTTTGGAACGATACAAAGCCCCTTCTTTACCAAAAAATAAAAGAACTCACGAATCTCCCTTAAAACAATCTTATGAGGTTGTTGATTAAGTCCTCTTAAAGATGTTTCAAATAATAAAGACTGATTCAAAGCGTCTTTCGTTAAACTCTCTTTCAAAAAGAGATTATCATTCATAAGAAAATCCATAACTTCCTCCGGAACCTTTGTATATTGGTCACGAATTTTTAAAACTTTCTTAGAAGCAGATAACACCTGTTCCCCTGATACGCCTGCCAATAGGGTATCCTTATCAAGTTTTTTCTTCTGAACAAGCCTTGGAGAAGGAATAAATTTTTGTGTTTTTCTAGGATCAAAACTTAACATTCCGACAGGAATAGATTCTATCTCTAAATATTCATCTTCCGGAGGCCTTTCATTAAAAGCATTAGTTTCAATACCAGAAGGTTCCGGTTTGCTTTTAAATAAAAATCGCTTTCTGGGAGCTGACAGCTTCTTTAAAGCTTCGCCTTCCGCAGCTAAATACATATGCCTCCCTCTACTAATTCCCCGATAAACATTATCTCTCCTATAACTCCCTCCGCCTCCACCTCCGGAAGACCTGGAAGTACAAAGAACCGGATTAAGTGCAGAACAAGAATTTTCACAAGTAAGCAAACCACCGGTATATCCAAGAGACTGACATGAAACATCCCCAAAATCAGAGCCATCACAAATTTCCCCTACTTCTTTAACACCGTTCCCGCAAAGCGCGGAAGCAACCGTCACTAACTGAAAATCAGCAGAATCACCGTAGACAGGAATAAAATAAGAAGATTCTTCAACCGTAAACCTTGCTGAATCCAAATCATCAGAAGTGTGAAGCAAATTACTTTCCAAAACAAAATCGGAACTGGAAGCAATCATAGCCATCGCTTCCGACATAAGAATCAGACTCGCTACAGAAAGAAAAATAAAGCCAAATATAATTTCAGATTTCATATGATAAATAAAATCTATCTATTTTATCATAAAATTATATTTCTTACAAGTATTAAGTTACAAAAAGTCACTCACAAATTAGAAAATCTAAAAAAAAATTTTACGCTCACAAATAAATCCCATACACTTTCAAAGAAAAATTCAAAAATAATGAAAAAAATAAAAAAGTTCCTTACCTTGCTCCTTCGCCCTCAGGCAATTGTCTCAATGGCGTTTTCCCTGCTTGCCATAGGAATTGTCGCAATAGTTTACGCCAACCTTGCCGGCATGCCACTTGATGACCAAAAAACCGAAAACAGCCAACTGACAGCGGAAGAATGGAACCAAGCTGCAGTGATGGTAAACGGGCTTAATTCGCTATGTCCTGTCGGCAATTATGTGACGGGGTGGAATGAGAATGGGGAGATTCAGTGTGAGGCGCTGTCAGTAGCAGGATCAACGTGTGTAACCAACGAGGGGGATTCTTGCGGCACATCAGGTCCATGCTATCAACAAGGTGTGATCGATTGTGACGGGAACTGTAAGGGAGATGAGATGTTTACCTCCGGGCAGCATGGGTGTAATTCGTCTAATGTGTGTACCCCTAATGGGGTTTGCTGTAATGCAGCTACTCCTGACGGTGTTAGCACTCATAAATTGGTATTCGAAACTCTCCTCACTTTTAATGGTGATCTCGGTGGGGTATCCGGAGCAGATACTAAATGTCAGAACTACGCTAACGACCAAGGCTATAATGGAACTTACAAAGCATGGATAGCCAATGATGATGTCAAGTCGGCTCCCATAAATACATTCACACGTTCTAACGTTCCCTATAAGTATCGAACGGGAGGGACAATAAACTGCCCAATCCTTAGAGTAATCGCCGATGATTGGACTGACCTCATTGATGGCACTATAGAATATCGTATTGGCAACGAACCTAATAAATATACAAACGTTGATATTGATGGATCGGTTAAAGGAAACAATGATTGTAACGGATGGACATCAAGTTCTTCATCAGTTTATGGCCATGTTGGAAGAGGCGGCCTCTCCCAATACAATCAAGACTACCACTGGACCGACCAAGGAAATGTTGGATGCCATAAGCTTTTGAAACTGATGTGCTTTGAACAGTAAATCTTCGCGTCGGATCAATTGTGTCCAGCCCCCCCACGATCGGCCAAGTCTTTTGGACTTAGCCGCATACAAACACCGATTGTTATGTGGGATATTGAATCAGCAAAATTGAAAGGAAATTATTTTCGAGTACTATTTTTGGGATGAAAAAATTTGATCAATGGAATAATCAGAAAAAGAAAATACATTCCCAACTAAGAGAAGCGATATTTTTTGAGAGAGAAGTTTAGTTAGGTGCTTCACGAACGTCAGAGTTCCTTTGGGAAACTCCCGGAGGAAAAATAAAATTGGTTTTTTATAAAAACAGTATTACAGTATTTCTGCATTAGCCACTTATCAAATGACCAAAATCATTCCCATCTCCAATCGTGGGCAAGTTACCATCCCAAAAGAAGCCAGAGATCATTTTAAAACGCCTTATATACTTTTTGGGAAATACGAAAATGCCTATTATTTCAAGATCAGCTCTCCGGAAATTGTAGAACCGGAAGGCTGGATGAAAGAATTAGCTAAAAATGTTCAAAAAGACACAGAAGGAGAAATTCGACCGGAATTTGCCAAAGAACTTAATGAGTCATGGGAAGAATACAAAAAAACAGGCAAAAGTTATTCCTTGGACGAAACGATGAACAAATCTAAAAAATGACACGATGAAGAAGTATGCGTTTCGTTTTACTACCCAAGGGCAAAAATCTATCTTTAGCCTTCCTCAAACTATTCAACAACGAATTATTACGAAATTAAAGAAGATGGAATCTACTGAAGATATTTTTACTTATGCAGAAAAACTTACAGGTTATAATAATCATTACAAGGTGCGTATCGGAAATTATCGAGTAATTTTCATCCCGGAAAAAAATACAAAAATCACCATCCTGCTTGTTATAAAAATAGGACATCGCAAAGACATTTACAAAAAACTATAAACACCTCATAGTTGCTTTTAATAGCACCCCAATCAACGGGATTTTTAGACTTGACCGTTTAGTATTGACTGTTATGTTAAATTTAAAACTCCTTAATTTATCTTTTACAAAAATATGCTATATATTTAAAATATTCAACGTAAATTTCATATTAATTTCATAAACTCAAAATACAATCATGACAAAAGACATAGAGAACTACATCGAAAAAGCCAAAGAAATGATGACTCAAGCCGCAAATCACCGAAAAACCGTAAGAAAATGGAAATTCGACACCATTGCCGTCCACGGAATATACAGTCTCCAGGAAGCACTCACCGGAGGGCAGGGGAGTGTACTCGAACCCATCTTCCCATCCACCTCCCAAGCATTTCGGGACTCAGACGAAATGGAGGCTGCATTATCTTATCGTATGCCAGCATGGGCTTACTCCCGTATTCACAACCCAACTATTTTTTACCTGGAAGAAACATTAGCCCTACTCGAAACATACGGCACCAACATAGAAGCAACCGGACTTTGTACCTCCTCCGGCATGTCCGCCATAAAACAAGCCATAGAACCACTTGTCGCAAGAAACACTCCGGAAGCAGACGAAAAAATAAACTTCGTAACCTCCAGCCAGGTCTACGGCGGAACATTCCAGCTATTCAACATCCGCATGCCGGAACGAGGTGTCATCCCACGCTGGGTAACAGAACCTTCCAACATAGAAGTATGGGAAAAACAAATCGATAAAAACACCCGTTTTCTTTACACCGAAATGCCATCCAACCCTCAACAAAGCTGCCTGGACATCAAAAAAATAGCCGACCTCGCACACAAACACAATATTCCATTAGTCGTCGACAGCACGATAGCCACCCCAGCATTGCTCCGCCCACTGGAATTCGGCGCCGACATAGTGGTCCAATCCGTAACCAAAACCATCGGCAGCACCGGAAGTTCTATCGGAGGAGCCATCATTGCACGGCATAATCTCACAGCTCCCTTTCTCCATAAAGATCAAAAAGCAAACTACGCCCTCTGGCTAAAACTCTGGCCATTCCGAGATTCCGGCCCCTGCATGACACCACAAAGCGCTTTTTTATTTTTAACTGAAATAAAAACACTGCGAATGAGAGTAAAACACTACTCCGAAAGCACCCTGAAAGTAACCCGTTTTCTAACAACTCACCCAAAAATAGAACGCGTCGACTATTTAGGCTTGGAAGAACACAAACAACATTCCCTGGCCAAAGCATACATGAAACTAGCCGACACGGATGAACACATGTTTGGACACTTATGCTCATTTAACGTCAAAGGAACTATCCCAGAAGTGCGCCAATTTTTTGATAATCTAAAAATAATCTCCCGAGCCACCGACCTCGGAAGAGTAAAATCCATCGCCACCATCCCCTCCATATCTACCCATCAACAACAGGGCAAAGAGGGGAGGGAACTCGCCGGAATCCCACCAAATATGGTGAGGTTATGCGTGGGAGGAGAAAATCCGGATGATTTGATAAATGATCTGGCACAGGCATTAGAAGAATGAAAATCTCTCGTTCCCAAGCTCTGCTTGGGAACGCAATTGCCCCGGAAGCTCCTGCTTCCAGTCATTTTTTCCGATAAACAAAAGTCTCCCCCGGCTCAATCGCAAAAGGAGGAATAAAACCCGGCTTATCAAATTTTGCTGTTAACTCATATGAGTGCTCGGCTAACACTTTATTCAAAACTTCAGAAGAATTATGGGGATTATCAAAAATAAGAGCCCCATACTCCATTTTCTGATCCACGAAAACCGCCTCAACAAAACTCAAAACATCATGTCCAGCTCTGATAAGAAGCGTAGAATCCGGTTTATTTAGCTGTCTCGGAGAATCAGGAATATTCGCATCCCCACCTACAGAAACAATAACACGACCAGGATGTATTATAACTAATGATTCCATTAATGACACAATATTATCCCTTCTTTCCGGAGAATAAGTTGCCTCATCCCACCAGGCATTTTTCATAATAAATTCTCTACCAAAATTAATATCCTGAAAAACAGCTCTCTTAAAATTTCGAGCCCAAGCAAAATCAACCCCGGAAAAAGGATAATCAAGATATTCTCTACATTCCTTCGGAATAACACCAGTTACCCTATCAATATGAAGCGCATATTCTCGCATAGCCGGAAATTTTTCCCTTTCCTCAAGGGTTTCCAATGTATAATAATATTCACGATACCGATTCCAGACATCAGCTACTCTTGCCTGTATCCCCTGTATAACTTCCTCATCAGCCTCTCCTAAATCTTCCGGATAAATCCCAGCATTTTTTAATTCCTGTATTGCGCTACTATACGCATGATCACTACAACTTCGTATATTATCTTCCAACGCCAGCCTTTCCGGTGATTTTTCCATGCAATTCTTTTTATTGTATTTTTTGAGAAAGTCAAAAAAAAACTCATTTCTAAAGCTCCCTACGGGTAATTCCTTTTTTACAGCGCTAGAGAATTTCAGATTGACATAAAACTTAAG
>CAYVJW010000007.1:0-26227 GCA_964451885.1 uncultured Candidatus Peribacteria bacterium
ATTTTTTTTATCCTCTTATTTATAACATCAGCGCTGTAAAAAAGGAATTACCCATGCTCCTGTGCAAGTTGGGGAAAAAAATATTGATTCTGATTCTCTGCCTTTATGTAATATAGAAATCCCGGCAGAAGACATGGCGAGATTTGCATTGATTAAAAGATCTGAAATTCAGGCAGCGATTGCGGCCATTTTTACGGAAAACGGAAAGGAAGTTTGGCAGGATAACGCGAAAACAGTAAAAGTAAACGCACTTTTAGCTATACTAAATTTCCAGCATGAAGAAGGCTCATCGGCAAAATTCTATACGGTAAGGAAGACTGAGAAAGGAGTAAAGCAGCTCACCGAATTTCTTGAAAAATACAAGGTTTATCAATACCTGGGCAAAAAAAATGTCAATAATAAAGCATACTTTCAGAAAGCTCATAAAGAAGCGCTCATGGGCTTAGCACAAAAAAGTTCGTTAAAAGAAACTTTGGTATGTGCTAAATCGAAAGTACAAGCTCCTTCAGAGTCTGAAACTGAGAAGGTAATGCCAGGAGTGGAAAACGGAGAAGCGCAAAGAAGGCACACCCTAATTGGGAGAAACTGGCAGAAAATGATGAAAAAGTATCCCTACATGGGAAAAAAAGGATGGGCTAAAAATCCACGATATGTGATTTTTAACGCACACGTATCTAATCCCAGAGAAAAGTTTAGTGGAAAAGGTGGGAAAGGAGGGCAAAACGACAGGCTCTTTAATTATTTAAACGAGTTACCGATCAATGATTTGGAAAGCCTATTTGGTATTACTTCAAAACCGGTAAAACCGGCAGAAGCTTCGGTTCCTCCTGTGGTTCAGAAACCGGAACCAATACCGGAGCCTCAAGTATCGAAATCTGTCTCACTGCCTGAGGAAGCTTCCGAAGATCAAGAAACAAGAGAGGCCATTAAAAAATATTTTCACAAACGAGGATATAAACTCACGAAGCTGGAAATTAGTCCTGAAAAAGATAAAGGCAGAGCTATTGTAACAAAAAGGGATGGCGGTGTCATAAGGGAGGATTCTGTAGATTTTTCCCTTATTAATCCTACACACGGTCCCGGAAGTGGCGGTGTATGGATGACTACCGGAAATGAGTATCCGATTTCACATGAAGAAAAAAAACAAGGTGAGAGACAAAAAGAATTAGAAGTAATGTTCTTTCGGGGACAAGACAACTTTGTAATAGTATTGCCTCCTGAATTTGATGAAGATGGAAAAATTGTGAAAGCAATCGTGCAGGGCAATTGGGGAAATGGCATAAAATATATTATAACCCCTGTATACGAAAGTGGGACACTTAGAGCATATCATGCAAGTGAATATAAGGAGGCAAAGAAAAAAGCAGCTTTAAAAACAACCACGGAACCAAAAGTGGCAGCGGTGGCTCCACTTCCAAATCTGAAGCCGCTTCCAAATTTAGATAAAGAACCGGAACCAGTGAGATCTTCCATTCCTAATTCACAGATTACTTTGATACTTTGGGAAGAAGAAAAAGTGGTACGAGAGATTCTGGGAAATCCTGAGAAGATGAAATTACTTCGAAAACTGGAGAATCTTTTGGATCTTAGAGGAGCATGTGAAATAAGAGATCTTTATTTTACTGATAATGGATTAGTGGAGGCAGATATTAAAATACAAAAAAGAGAAGGTCTTATAGAAGAAGTAAGCATAAGGCTTAAGAAAAACAGAGGGGAGGATTATTCATTTAAAAGTCACCACAGGAAAACATATCCGGGGACACTCTCTGAACGTTCGTCCGAATCGGAAAGAATGCCAGTAGATATTGGGGCTCTTAAACAGGAAATGAACCAAAAATTCGGAGAATCATCTGAAAGTTCTGCAACTGTATCGATGAAAATAGCGGACGTGGCAATAAAGGCTTTCCCTGATCGGGTTTTGAATAAACAAGATTTAGAAAACTATGCTGGTTTATTAGCTTACGGAGTACGTTTCCTTGAGCCTTTTCCTTTTAAAGAAGGACATCCTTTCACTCTTAGGCCGGCAGTAAACGCATTAATCTCGAGCGCGAAGGAGAGATTATCATTAGTCGACAGCGAAAAAAGACTAATAATCGAAACCATAGTATTGGCGGCAGTAGAATATTCAGACAAGTCTCTGGGTATAACTCCGGAAGAAATAGGTAAATATGCCAAAAAACTGAAAGGAAAGCGACATGATGAAGTTTTGAGGAATAAAGAACAGTTCTTCATAGAAGAAAATACATCTTTGGAGAGCGTTTTGGATTTTGCGAGCCAGATGCAATTACCTCAAAATAATGATGCGATCATTTTGAAATATGCGCCTCAGAGGCTGAAAGAATACAGTGACCTTTTAATGGTTTTGATGCAGACACGTCTCCTCGAGACTCATGATAAAATTCTTTGGGAACACGGATCGAGGCTAAACGAGAATTTTAGAGGTTTTGCTGGAGGTTTTGAGCTTATAAAGAGACTGAAAACCTCAAAGCAAAAAGAAAAAGTACGAAATGATATCGGAGAGTCCGTTTCGTCAGTTAATGATGCAGAAGAATTTGTGAATAAAGCCTTTGTTGTTCCGGAAGGGGCTGATGAGATAACACGGATAAGGCAGGAAGAAGCTCATGACAGATATCTTCTTCAGTTTGCCAAAAAACACGCTAACGCGGGCTACCTGAATAAAAAAGAAGCGAATAAATTAAAAAATAAATTCAAAAGGAAAAAGCAAGCATACGGAGTAATAGTAAATAACTTATTTGTGAAATCACAAGCAAAGGATTCCGCAGAAATACGTCCAAAAAAACTAAAGTATAGTCGCAAGATGATAAAAGCTTTTGAAAAAGGGGGACGATATCTTGAGAAAAAAGGAAGAAAGGAAGCACTTAAAATTGCATCGACTCTTTATCCGGAGGGCAAGGAAGGAAAAGAATTGAGAAGTATAATTTTTGATCGTCTCTTTATGGCAAGTCTTGTGCAAGAATTCCCGGAAGAAGAAATTTTACCGGGAGAAGAAGCGGGAATATTGGCACGATTTTTCAAGAAAGAAGGGCAAAAATTATTAAAAGGACGTAATCCCAGGAAGCTTTTGAAAGAATTAAAAGAATCAGAAAAACAGGAAGACGAACAGATGATTCGTGTTTTGGAGATGTTGATGCCCTAAGTCTCAGTCACAAAATAACTTACAGACTCCCAAAATAATGTTCACGCCATATAGAATCCCAAAAAATCTCAACGTATCTCGATATGTTTCAATTTTTTGGAATCCTATCTGACGCAAACCTTAAATGCCTTGTTCAAGTTATTTCGTGACTGAGCCTAATTATGGCATCAATCCTCTTAATTTTGGAAGCAGACGATTTACATTCTCTTTTGCCATTGAGTCTACTTGTTCTCTCATTGCCGGCCTTACTTTATCCAATCTACTCCTGAGGGTTTCTGGTTTTTGAAGTGCGTCTCGATTTTTTTCAATAAAAGCATTGACTGTTGGACGGTCATTCATTTTTTCTTTTACTTTTTGTTCAACAAAATCAGGAAGATCGTTCAAAACTTTGGAATTATCGCTAAGAATATTCAAAGCCTCATTAGCGGCCGAAGTGACTTTTTCTACAGTAAATGATTCAGGATTTTGGGCGATAGATGTTACTACAGCATCAATTACTGTCTGGTCCTGAGAAGGATTATTAATAGCCTGTGGGAAGAGACTTAATACATTATCAACGTCCCTGCGAGCTTGAGGAGGAAGCTGGCTATATGTTTTTGTCTGCTGAACAGCTTCCGTTACTTCTATTGCCAATTCTTTCCGTTCCGCTTCCGGCATAATAATACTTGCGATTCCATTTATAATTGAATTAATCGTAGTTTCTGACAGAGATACTTCAGTCGGAGCAGAAGCGGTATCAGAATCGGAGCCGGGCGTGTGGGAAGAATGGTGATGAATGATAAAACCGCGAGAAACAGAAGAAGGATTTGATCCTTGATCTTCACTTCTCTCCTTACTTGCTGTGACTATATTTCTTATGATATAACGTATTGCTTCCTGCTCTCGTCTTTGGCTTTCAGAATCTTTACTGCTTATTTCTTTCCCTTTCGGAGATTCTTCAGGAGCAAGCATGGCAAGCAGCCTATCCAGTTTTTGCCCAATGGGATCTTTCTTAAGGATCGACTCCAGTTTTCCTAAATCATCATCAGCAAAACGTTTCTGTTCTCTTATTTCAGTACTATCTCTCGTTTCATTATTTGTTGAGAATAGAGGTCGGTCGTCTCCTGAGAGTTCTTCGGGGAGAAAAGTTACTTTCGGGTCTTCTTTACCAGCTAAAATTCCTTCTATATTTTCCAGTCCCCCGGGGGGAGCGGTGCCATCTGATGGAGAAGTAGCTTTGGAATCTGTATCTCCCTCTTTCATCTTTCTTACATCAGGCGATTTATCATGTATGATGTTCATACTCACACAAGCAGCCATTAGAAAGCCGGTAGCACTGACAGCAGTCACACCCTTTAGGGAAGGCGACAGATTTTTCCACCATTCTAAGCAGCTTTTTAAGGGACTGATCAGGGGGGTATTTTTATTAGTTTCTAATTGTCTTTCGGTATTTGCTGTCGCTGAGTTTGCTTTGGTTTGTATTTTTCTAACCTGCCATATTGCCATTAATTTTGCTCTCTTTCGGGGATCAAAATCATCAGATCCATCACGATCGTCCATAAAATATTCTTCAGAGCGATCAGGATCTGCATAAGTAACAATTTCTTCGGCAGTATCGGTATCAGTTGCAGCAACTGATTGTTCTTCTTCAGGATCATGTTTTGCTAATCTTCTTCCTTCAAGACCTTCCCCTCCAGGGAGGTCAATTTCATCATTCTCGTCCGGAACCGAGTGTGATTTTGTCATGGAAAGATATAGTTAAAACTTTTTAATTAGGCAAATAAATAACAAGGCCTATTGAATTAGCCTTGTTTGTTTTTTTAAAACTTAAAGAGGTTTTGTATTTGTGTCAAGAGCAAAAACTTGAATTGTTTGATAAAGTATGATAGAATGTAAAGATTTAATTCTAAAAAAGATGCTTTCTAAGATTACTCGTGAACAATTACTTGCAAAAATAAAGGAATTTTTGGACGGAAATCAGTTTCTGAATACTGATCTGTATCAAAAATTTGAGAAGTTGGATGAGCAGCGATTGAAGCAGGTTTTACTTATGCTCTTTGACCTTGAGGAAAAAAGGAAACAAGCGGGAGATGATAAAATTAAAGAAGATTTCAAAAAAATAAATGAGCAGGCAGGAAAAATAATAAAAGAAGAAACCAGGAAATTTTTAAAGGAAGAAGAGGGGAAAATCCATAAGAAAGAAGTAGATGAAGCAGAAAAATTAGTCACTAGCTTATAAATTAACTTTAATAAAATGGCATTATCAGAATCAGGACCACAAACCGCGGAAGCCGTATCCAAAAAAGCCAAGGAAATGGCAAATGGCGAAGTTGAATTTGATCAATATGCTATCATGGACAGTGCAAAAAATGTAATTGATTCCGTGGTGGATAAAGCGTTAAGAGGGGAAGAATCTGCAGATGTAGACGGATTAAAAATTTCTGTCCAAAATAAACTGAATGAATTAACTGAAAGCCAGGATGCGCTCGCAAGAGGGTTTTCTGAATTGAACAACTTACTTCGACTTGATGCAACAACTATTAATGCAAATATTGATACAGGATGGACCGATTTTAGCGGAGATTATGATCTGAATGATTGGGATGATCTGGATGAATTTATAGTGGGTGTGGCTGGCGGAGAAATTCAGCCGAAAGGAGGGAGTGATACTACTTTGGCAAGAATTGATAATTTAAGAGGAAACCTTAATACTATAAAAGATGCTACAACTAGAAGCGGTGGCGCCACCCCCGGGAGTATGCGATGGCTCAGGGAACGAGGGGCCTTTTAATAAGATCTTTAAAGTTTCAGTATTTAGAAAAAACGACTCTAAAAAACCAAATCCCGATCCAACTTATTCTTCAACTTCTTCCCTCCTTTCTGCACCTTTCCATACCCAAGGCAAAACCACTCATATTTCACGAGTACCGCTTCCCCATCTTCATAATCAAGAGACAGGTCAAACATTAAATCCATCCCGGCCAGCCATCGGTCTTTTTGATTATCATCCAGCATAACAAAATTTTTCGTTGCAAATTTACCAAAATGAAGCGCGAAAACAGAAGTGATATTGCCATGCTTATCAAAAACCGGAAATCCGGCTCTGCGGTGTGGATTTTTTAGGGCAAAATTGGCGGCTTCTTTTGTGGTGCACCAAATTTCGTTATTATTTTGCAGCCAGGCAAATTTAGAAAATAGATTCTTCTCTAAGCCGAATGTTTTTCGAAGGCGAGCGAGGATTTCGGCGGATTGGTTTTTGGAAAGTATCTTTGAGGTAGGATTGAAGTGTTTAGTAAGTCTGTGCTCGTAACCCCCTGAATCCCCCTTGAAAAAGGGGGACTTTATTTTTTTGATTTTACAGAGGAAGAAAGTTTCGCTGCTCCAGTTTTCGGTTTCCAGGTGCGGCCAGATGCGGATGACATTTTCTGATATTTCTGAACTAAATTTTTGATCAAAAAATTTACTCACCCCTTTTCTAGTAGGAACCCCCATTGGGGAGGGGATTTTTAATATTTCCACTGAATCCGGATATTTATCCAACAAAAACTGTACCACCGCTTCATTTTCTTCCGGAGCAGAAGTGCAGGTGGAGTAGACCATCTCTCCCTCCGGAGCAAGGATCTCAAAAGCCGCACAAATTAACTTTTTCTGCAATTTAGCCGCTTCAAAAATCTTCCTTTCTGCCCACATTTTTTCAAAAAACTTAGAATCTTTTCGGGCAAAACCTTCACTTGAGCAAGGGGCGTCCAAAAGAATTTTATCAAATTGTTGAGTAAAAAACTTATTCAACCTTACGCCGTCATTTTGAAGCAAAACAGCATTTATAACCCCCATTCGCTCCAAGTTTGCGACAAGTTTTTTACTGCGACTTGAACTCGGTTCATTCACCACCAATACTCCTTCATTCTCCATCATTGCTGCCATAAAAGTCGCTTTCGATCCCGGAGAAGCGCATACATCCAGCACACTCTCTCCCGGCTGGGGATTTAAGGCTATAGGTGGTAGCAAAGAACTGAGGCTGGCGATATAAATTTTCCCAGTAAAATGCTCCAGCGTTTTCCCCAGCGGAATTTCGCCACGATCATCCCGTTCAATAAAAAAAGCCTGCGGAATCCCGGCAGCGGGTTTTAAATGCCACGCTTTTGGAATTTGCGTAAAATTATTAGCTATGCGAATGGTTTTTGGCAGCGGCTTGGTTGCCTTTTTAAAAAACTCCTCCCATTCCGATTCTGGAAGCATTTCGTGGATACGCTGAACATACTTTTTAGGAAAAAACATTATTGTTCCTCAAAAATAAAATCCCTCCATGAATGAAAAACAGTTACAATTTCTATCAAATCATCATCCTTAATTCTATAAACAATACGGTACGGCCTTTTTAGTATTTCTCGAATTTCGGGATTTTTTAATTCAGGAACAATCCTTCCGGCTGTTGGAAATCTTTTTAAAATTTTGACGGATTTTATGATTTTTTTGATTTCTTGTTTAGCATAAATAACTGAATCTTGAGCAATAAAATTGAAGACAGAATCCAGATTGTTTTGAGCATGAAGTGACCAAATGATTTTTTTCATTTTAAATCCCAAACTTTTTTTCAACTGTTTTTTGTGTCATAAACCTTCCTTGTTCTAAATCAGAAAGACCTTCTTCAATATTTTTTAAAAACAAAATACGTTCAATTAACACTTCCACCTCAATATTTTGTGGTAGGCTTTTTAAAGTTTCCAAAATTTCACTTTTCTTTACTTTCATCACTTGAATATTATTTATAAAACACTAAAAAGTCAATATCAAAGCTTCGCGGCCAATTCTACGTACCGACACGAATACCCCCACTCATTATCATACCATGCCATAACCTTTACCATATCATCCATAACCATTGTTTCAGCTGCGTCCACGATAGAGCTTCGGCTGTCGCGGAGGTAATCAGAAGAAACGAGAGGCCGTTCTTCATATCCCAAAATATGAGGCTGGGCATCAGAGGCTTTTTTGAGCGCGGCGTTTACTTCTTCTGCGGAAGCTTTTTTATCCAATTTTACAACCAAATCTACTAATGAAACAGTCGGTACAGGAACTCGAACAGCCAACCCGTTTAATTTCCCCTGTAGCTCCGGCAATACAAGTCCTACAGCAATGGCAGCTCCCGTAGAAGTAGGGATAACATTCATAGCTGCAGCCCGGGAACGTCGGAGGTCTTTGTGTCCTACATCAAGAAGGCGTTGTCCGTTTGTATAAGCATGAATAGTAGTCATTAACCCGCATTTAATGCCGAAATTTTCCTGCAATACTTTTGTCACCGGAGCTAAACAATTAGTCGTACATGACGCATTAGAAACAAATTTATCATCCTCGGTTAAAGTATCGTCATTTGCTCCCATCACAATTGTTTTAAAGCCTTCCGATTTAGCCGGAGCGGAAAGCAAAACCTTTTTCGCCCCTTGGTCGATATGCGGTTGAACTTTTTCAAGCGTACGAAATACACCCGTACACTCCAGCACAACATCAATATCCAAATCTCCCCAGGGGAGATCCGTAATTTCGCGAGTAGAAAAACATTTGATTTTATGTCCGTTTACATTAAAAACATCACCTCCTTTTTCTACAGAAACTTCTCCCTCAAAACGTCCGTAATTAGTATCAAACTCAAAAAGATGAATCATTTGTTCCGTGGGAGAAGGATCATTGATAGCTACCAGCTCAAGGTCAGGATTTTTAAGGGCAATCCGGGCAGCAGCCCGGCCAATCCGGCCGAATCCGTTGATGGCGATACGCTTTTTCATTTTGGAGAAGGGTTAAAGTTATTAGAATTTTAGACAAAAAAATAAAAAAGTGAAAAGAATACTCATTTAAACTTTTAACTTCAAAGCCAATCTCTCTAACGCCAACCGACTATTCACATTCTGCTTAAGGGCAATATGCGTTTCCAGCAGCAAATCAAGCATTTTACAATGTCGCTCATTTTTTCTGGCATGCAGAATCATCTCATGAAGAAAATCAAAAATAACCGCCTTGTCTTTCTCTTCTTTTGCCGCTTTCACCAGCGCTTCGATTTTTTGAAATTTAGAAATAAGATCATTTCCTTCAAGAAAATCTTGAATTTCTTCGGAAACCTCAAAATCTTTACATTCTCTAGGAACCCGGACAACCGTCATACGGGAAAGGATGGTATCGAGAATCTGATGATGATTTTGGGTGGTAAAAAGAAAAACAGCGCGGGAAGGAGGCTCTTCCACTAATTTAAGTAGTGCCTGGGGAGCTGCTAGAGAGGTTCGTTCCAGATTTTCAAGAACGGCAATCCGGTACTCGGAAGTTGGTTTTTGAGAACTCCATTTTATCAGACCTCGAACACTTTCATGATCATCTCCCTCATCTCCGATTTTAAAACTTTGTCCCTCATCTCGAAAGACAATAGTGTCAGGATGGATGCCTTGATTGATTTCAGAAATATTTGATTCTTGTAATTTTGTCGCAATTTCAAGTGCTATTTCTATCACGTTTTTTCCTCCCGAAAGAATCACTCTTTGCGGGAAAATATCTTTATCGAGCCATTTTTGAATTTTCGGAGGAAACGGCATTGTCAGTTAACAATTAACAGTGAATAACAGTAAGAGGGTGTTAATAAGTCTGGTTTTGCTAATTTTTGAGATATTTTATTTCTTTTTTCTAAAAAACTTCCATCTAATCCAAATAGCAATCAATAGAATTGGCAGCCAAATCGGCGTAAATACAATCAATTTCATTATTTTATCGAAGATGTTCTGCGAGGCATAAATCAAATCATTAACCGACTGTTTCCATGATTTTTCCGGAGTCCATTCAGGAGTTTTAAAATCTCCGATTTCCGGCTCTGGCTGGATGGTTAAGCTCAAGGTAGAATACGATACGTCTGTGTCACGGCGTTTTTGTGTACGCTCAAGATTTTCTATTTGGCGTTGTACATTGCTTAATTCCCGATCTACTTCCAAAATATCTTTCAATGCTTTCGTTTCCATTTCCATCAATTTCCGAAGCCTGTCCCGGCGGGCTCGTAAATTTTCCAATTGATTTTCCGTATCAAAGTAGGCGGCGGTAATATCTCGGGTAGAAAAATTTTCAGCTTTTTTTACCCCAAAACCGGCTAACACATCGACTGATTTATCAAGTAATTCTGCAGGAATACGAAGCGTCATGCTGTAGCTTAAAACATTCGGCCTTACTTCCCACGAGTTTAAATGGGTAATAGCTCCCTTTAGTTCTTTCACTTTTTCCTCTATCAGTTCTTTTGCCATCTCCGTGTTTTCGACCTCAATAGTAAGGCTGGCATTTTTTACAATTTTTCGTTCTGCCTGATCCGGATCAAAACTCTCGGCATAAACAGGTGGCAAAATATCCCTTCCTCCACCACGACCATAAGCCATTTTTGATACAGCCGTAGGCCGAGGCATAAAACTTTCTGCCGCCTCGTCCATCATCATGGCATGTTCCTCTCTTATAGGAACGGGAGCGTCCGATTCGGAAAAAAAACAGAAACCAACACCCAAAACAATTATCACTAATATTAAATTTTCCCGAAAAAAAATATTAGCCGATGACCAGAGGTTTTTGAGGTTCATGTTTGTTAGAAATAGCATGCAAAAAATACATATTCAGAGGCAATTATGCAAATTGTAATGCAACAAAACCTTGGCTTTCATGACCCGATCATTTTTGAAGGCATTTTTGATTTTCATCCCCCTCTCTCCTCAATAATCTTTTCAGCAACATTATTCGGAACTTTTTCATATGCGAAAAATTCCATCGTATAACTCGCCCTTCCCTGGGTCATGGATCTCAGCTCCGTAGCATACCCAAACATCTCCGCAAGCGGAACTTTTGCTTTCACAAACTTGTTAATCCCCCGATCGCCCATTTCCTGGATTATCCCACGTTTTGAGGAGATGTTGCCCATAACATCCCCCATATAGTCCTCCGGGGTAATCATTTCTACTGCCATGACCGGCTCCAGTAGGACCGGATCAGCGGTTTTTACGCCTTTTTGAAAAGCCTGGGAAGCCGCAATTTTAAAAGCCAGTTCCGAAGAATCCACATCATGGTAATTCCCGTCATAAAGCTCTACTTCCGTATCCACCACCTGATACCCGGCAATAACTCCGCGGGTAACCGCCTCTTTAAACCCTTTTTCACATCCCGGAATAAATTCATTGGGGATAGAAGCTCCTTTAATGGAGTTGATAAATTTAAATCCTGATCCGGTTTCTCCCGGACGAATTCTACAAAGAACATGAGCGAACTGCCCGCGCCCACCGGTTTGTTTCTTATGCAGGTATTCGGCTTCAACCGCCTTTTGGATTGTTTCCCGATAAGCCACCTGCGGTTGGCCTATATTGGCCTCTACTTTAAATTCTCGTTTCAAACGGTCAACGATAATATCCAAATGCAGCTCCCCCATACCGGAAATAATCGTTTGATTCGTTTCTTCGTCTGTACGGATCTGGAATGTCGGATCTTCCTCCCCCAGCTTCGCCAGCGCCAACCCCATTTTTTCCTGATCGGCCTTGGTTTTTGGTTCTATCGAAATAGAAATCACTGGCTCCGGAAATTCGATTGATTCCAGTAGAATCTGTTTATTTCCATCACAAAGCGTATCTCCCGTACGAGTCCTTTTTAGCCCTACCACCGCCCCAATGTGCCCGGCCGGAATTTCCTGTATTTCTTCCCGGGAATTCGCATGCATTTGAAGTAATCGTCCAACCCGCTCTTTTTCATCGCTTGAAACGTTATAAACATAACTTCCCGACTTAAGCACCCCCGAATACACCCGCACAAAAGCCAGTTTTCCCACAAACGGATCAGTAGCGATTTTAAATGCCAAAGAGGCTAACGGTTCCGAAGAATCCGATTTTCGTTCTTCTTCCTGCTCGGTTTTCGGATTGATGCCTTTTGCCGCAGGGATATCAAGAGGAGAAGGAAGATAAGTAGTTACATTATCCAGAAGCGGCTGGACTCCCTTGTTTTTCAAAGCCGTCCCCGTCAACACCGGAATAAAATGCCCCGCAATAGTAGCCCGCCGGATAGCGCCTTTTATTTCATCAACAGAAAGTTCCTCCCCTCCAAGGTACTTTTCCATCAATTCCTCATCTGACTCGGCCACCGCTTCCAGCATTTTTTCCCTCCACTCATTTGCCAAGTCTTTTTCTTCATTAGGGATGTCTTCAACTCGCACATCCTTTCCCAAATCATCATGATGTATGATAGCTTTCATCTCAACGAGATCGATAATCCCTTTAAACCCTCCTTCTATTCCAACCGGAAGTTGGATGGGAAAAGCATTTTTTGTCAGTCGTTCAATGATAGAGTCATAAGATTTCCAAAAACTCGCCCCAGTCCGGTCTAGTTTATTAATAAAACACATACGAGGAACATTGTATTTATCCGCCTGCCGCCAAACGGTTTCCGACTGAGGCTCAACCCCTGCCACTCCATCAAATACACACACTGCCCCATCAAGAACTCTGAGACTTCGTTCTACTTCTGCCGTAAAATCCACGTGCCCTGGAGTATCGATAATATTAATCTGGCAATCTTTCCAAAAACAAGTAGTAGCCGCAGAGGTAATCGTAATCCCTCTTTCCTGCTCCTGCTCCATCCAGTCCATAGTAGCCTCTCCGTCATGAACCTCCCCGATTTTATGGGATTTTCCCGTATAAAAAAGAACACGCTCAGTCACCGTAGTTTTCCCGGCATCAATATGAGCAATAATTCCAATGTTCCGAACTTTGTCGAGCGAGTAATGCTGAGCCATCCTAAGAAAAATTAAAAATTAATAATGCAAAATTAATAATTAGAAAAAAGACAAGAGGAATTTTAGGAATCAAAGGGGAAAAGTCAAATTTCATAATCTATACTCCCCTCCTTACGAAGGAGGGGCTGGGGGAGGTTGGAGTACGGTCAAAAGTATCTATTAAACAAATTATTACGCCTGTCAATAGATTTTATGTAATAATAAATTGACATTTCTTGCAACTTAACATAGAAGACTGACAACAATTTATTAATCTATTTAAAATGACAGAAAAGCAATCCCTGGCAACAGAAACAGTAGATGTTCAAGTTCCGGCGAATATTTCGGAACTTCAAGCAATGTCTTTCGGCCAGCAGCTGGAAGTACTTCCGATGATGCTGACAGATCTCTCAGATAGAGCCAGTGAACTGAGTGTCTCTCATCCGGTGATAGAGGAGATACAAGGCATATTCATGGATTTTACAGTCGAAGGAAGCCGCTTTAATGAAGCATTAGAAATTGCCGGTTCTCTTGCTGCCCCCACAAATAACATAGCAAAACTGGAGACAAAATACACCCGGATTCTGGAAGAGCTTAGCGGAGTTGCGGAAAGAAGAAGAGCTGCAATTTGCGAAAAAATGACAGTACAACAGATAAGTGAAGAAAATGTAGTAGAACGAGTTAAAGGATTCATTTCAGCGGTATTGGGAAGGAAAGGGGAAAAGGCCATAGAAGCCGCAGAAGAAGCAATAGAAGACATAGCAACATCTTCCACTGAAGAATCAATAACAGAAGCCAAAACGTTGCTTAAGAGCATGAAAGATATCGAAGAAAAACAGATAGGAAATGCCGATGATTCCCTTGTTGTTTCGCAGGAGTTGTTGGAGACAATAGATGAAATGACAACAACCTTAAAAGGAGGCATTGAAATATTGAATGAAGAAATTGCCAATATGTCAGAAGGAGTTTCCAGAGACGAGCTACAGCGATATCGGGATGGAATTGGCGGAGATCTGATAAAATTCACCACTATTCACAGAATTATTTATGAATCTGCTGTTCTGGAACAACGAACTGCCCATCTGATAAAAACGAAGTTACCGGCTAGGGCGGCTAGCCGAGAAGCTGAATTAGCAGCTGCCCTTCGACAGAGGAATACAAGTGCGGCAGTAGGAACGCTTGAGGCCATGGAAAAGGGTGAAACACGAGGGCTTGATGCTCTCTCGGAGAATTTAGCGCATCTGACACAAAGAACGGGGCGTCTTGATTCTCAAGTTTTGGGAATCAATCTCACTACTTTAAATACCACTTTGGAAAGGCTTGGCGGATTATCAGATATTTACTTGGATGCGCGAAAAGCAGGGCTCGCAAGAGATTTGGAACAACTGGAAAAATTACGAGAAAATATCACAGCTGTTCATGCAAACCCAAGATTAGTTGATGCGATTTTAACTCCGCAAATGAAATTGATAGAGGAAGTAGAAGAAGCCAGGAAAGAAGGAAAAACTAGAACTGTAGGGCAAAGAGGAGCGGCTGCTGAGCGTTTGCAGCAGTTAAGGGAAAGACAACAGAAAAGATAAACTTAAAATAGCTAATAACTATTTTATTCATGCCTGAAGAAAACCATCTCACTCCCCACATCTCCAACCTTCCTTTTCACTCAGAGAATTCCCCCGAAAGGGCAGATTTAATATTAGCACGGCTGGATGACCCGAATTATCCTTATCAAAACCCGAATATTTCACCGAAAGAAGCGCTTGAACAAATTCATGAAATTCTAAAACCAGTATTAGATCCTTATGCCGTAGATATTGTCACAAAAGTACTGGGAGAGCCGCTTTTAGAAGCGCCTTTTCCGCCCCATATTTTACAATCGGCCGTGGCAATCACCTTAAAAGACCAGGAAAATGCCACGTCGGAACAAGCGGCCATTCAAAAATTTAGCTTGGAAATAGTCAGTAAAATACTCGCCCAAGTCGCATTTTTTCCCATCTACGACTCAGGGCACGCGGAACAAAACATGGGGTACATGCCTCCAGAGGCTCCGGCCGGGCTTTATGATAAATTAGATGAAGAACCGGAATCAGAAAGAGGACTTGGAAAAAGACTATGGGAAAGTATACGAAGGGAAAAACAAAAAATTTCCCTCCAGGATTTGGAACGCATGTCCAGATATGCAAGGTGTATGTTGCAATTTTTTGCAAGCCGACAGCAGGAAGGTCGACAGCTCATGGGACAAGTCACAGAGGCTGATATACCCTCCCTTGGGCCTGCGGGATTGGTTTTATTCGCCTCCCAAGCGCAATCAGAAGCCATTTTGCCAGTATTTGTCGAGCGGGTAAAAAAAGCAGATGCCTTAGTACAGGCGGCAAGAAAAATTCACACCGTAAATCAGGCTACAGTGACCACTCTCCAACAAGTAAAAGTACAACTGACAGCCGAGCCGCCTTCAGAGGAAGAGCAGTCGGCAGCTGTACTCAAAACGCTTTCCAAAAAATTCCCCGCAGAAGGGCTTTTTTCAGGCGATCTAACATCTAATATTCTCACTCTATTTCGGGCATACGGAGAATGTGTCGGAAGAGTGAAAGATCCGGAAGCGGTTTTTAATGCATGGATAAATTCTTTGCCAAAGATAGGCTACAGTAGTCCTATGAATCCGAAGATAGCTAATACTGCCTATTTTTCTCTCAGTATAGAAAGACTTACTAAAAAAAATCTGGAAATAACTCTTTTTAGAAAGATTGATGTTACAAAGAATGATAATACAAGAAATAGCAAAAAAGAATCTTTTCCGTTTACATTGAAACTTCCTGAATTACTCAATGAATTTCTTCTCAAAGAAAACATAAACGTTCATTATAAGCAACCTCATTTTTACGACATGTGTCCGGTCTTCAAAGAAGACGAAACCTGGGATTTTTTTGACGCGCATGCCCATCCTGAAGAAAGAAAAAAATTGGAACATTACATAGAACTCGAAAGAGCAATACCAGAGGGCAAGGCTGATGACCAAAAACTTCAAGAATCCAATGATGAGGTTTTAGCGTTAAAACGAACTATCGATATCGAACGAGAAAATTTCGAAGCTGTTCGAGAAAGATGGCGAATGTTTGATCAAAATTCCCGAATTATTGCGGGAGAAGGAAACGAATCTGAAAAAGAAAATTTATCCGAAACAAGAAGGATGTTGAATGACATAGTTACCAATAATCCATGTAAACGTGTAACGACCGCAAATGAACAGAATGTTTCTGAATCTTATGGGACCCTTGAGGAAACCGTAGCATTGATAAGACAAGAATTAAAAAATCGTGAAGCACTCGACTTGCGGCAGTCTAAAATGCATCAGGCGGCCAAATTTATTGATACACATGGAGATGAGGGGACAGAAAAACCAAAAGCATTGGGATTGATACAAAGGATAAATGCAGCTCAAAAAATGCGGCGGGTCTCCGGGAAAATGGCGGCTGCGATTGCTAAAAATCAAGAACAATTGAATAATATTAAGCACGCTATTGAAGCTGAACAACAAAAATTTCGGGTTTTTCAAAAAGAATATTTGGCTCAGCAAGATTTGTTCAAAGAAGTAAAAGCAAATGCGACTTCCGCAGAAACAGCCAGCATCTTAACCCCTTCTTTTTCATTTTTAGAAAGAGCCTTGGAAGCCCCGACACAACGCGTGTCGATGGATGACGAACGGCAGTGTCTCGAACATATCGGGCAGGTACAGGCTTTGCAGGTAAAAATACAACAAGAACAACAATTTTATAAGCAAGTTCAGGAGAGATGCAGCCAAGCTAAAAATAAATTAAAACCAAAGAGTAAAGAAGCAATCATTGTTGAATTTCGAAAGTTAGCAGACGGTCTTTTAAGCAGACCAAAAAAACGTGTTTCTAATGAAGAACATGATTCGTTCCAACAACAATTAAAATCAATACTGGAAGCATTAGCGCCAAAACCACTAGCCATCAGAGCGAAAGAAACAGCCTTAGAAATAGGCGGGATTGTTTTTGAAATTAAAGATGCCAGGGAAATATCAGATTTTGTAAGAAATAAAGAAAATTTAAAAGAAGCAAACATTTCTCCCGAATCATTTGAAGATCATGGGAAAGAACTGGAACGAATCCCGGGATTTTCATTAGAACCCGGGACATATATGGTCGTTCCGAGAGTCATAGCTGAATCCTGGAATCAAACATTCCGAGGGCAACACAAAGTTGTACAAGACATGCCGAAAAGGCTTGAAAAGCTAGATGGGCAATACATCATTCCGGATATCAACCTTCTTCTTTATTTTGTGCTGAAAGAAAAAAAATCATTTGATCAGGCCTTCAACGGAAATATGATTTGCCTTAGAAGTGAAACAATGGTTCCAGATACACCTCATTATCGAGGCGACAATTCCGATCTGAACCCGGAATTTGAAGACGACGATAATATCGTAGGAGAACACTACGAAATCGTATTTAATGATCCCGAACTAGATAAAGGAGAAATAGCTATAAGTTCCGGTGATCCGGATGATACGACGGAAAAAAATGGTACCGGAGCCGGGAAAGGGGCGGTGATTTTGGAGGTGTTTAAAGTGGAAGAACCGGGAGATCAGAAGGATCGCAGAATTAAATTTTTCCCTATTTAATTTTTAATTTCGCAAAGCAAGCATGCTTCTCCATTTTCGCCCTTCCAATCCGGATGAAATGCTGGAAACGGTCCAGGATTTTAGTGATTCCTTTGTGGCGGAAAATGAGATACCACAATCAATCATAAAGCTTTTAGCAGTCGCTGAGCATAAAAAAGAAAAAGATCCGGAAGACCGGCCGGTTAATTTAGCTTTGGAAAATCCGTATTTTACAAATACACCAGAATATTTCCGCTTATATTATTTACATATGCGATTAAAACATAAAATTTCCTCGCAAGAGCAATACGCAACAAAGACAATAGCCGAAAAAGCGGAACTTTTTATCGCGACTCTTATTTACGGGCATGGGATTGAGGATGTGCTCGAGAGTTATTCATTTAAGCACCAGGACAGTTTTCCTGAAATTAGCGAAGAATACCGGTGGATTCCTATATTTTTGGATGCAATGAACATAGCACAGCCGGAGCAACAACTAGATTTTTTTAGATTCATAGTAAAAAAATATACTCTTTCAGACTATCAGCTCCTTCACATGGAGTTATATTTTCGAAAAGTTTTTTTTGAACAATTTCCGGAAAAAGCACATGAATACTTGGACATTATTTATTCAGAATCACTTCCGCTTGTGTACTACGGACTTCAAGGCGTATCTTTTATTCCGGAGGAAGTCGACCGTGATTTCCATCCGGAATCAGAAACAATCGGCAAGTGTTTTCTTTCAAGAGTAAAAGTTCCGGAAGTTTCTGCTGCAATTTTGGATGCTACTCGAGAAAAAAATAACAGCCAATTTTATCCTGAATGCAGTCTTTCTGTTCTTATGGGATTCCGACTTTATCCGGTGCTTTCTGTTTTTGAGAAAGCGGATGAATTACAGGAAAGTGTGAGAATGATGATAGACATTAGTAATAAACTATCTGGCAACAATGAAGCCGTGTGTCATGAAGGATTTTTGGATTTATTTCCCAAATTGGTAAAAGCCTTTAGACCGCAGGATAAAAAAGCAGTTGATTCGTGTATTACATTTTCCGGGATAATAATCGAACGAAAGTTAGAAGAAATCTTTGATAAATTTTTTTATGAAGGGAAAACAGCTGATTTTCCGCGTTTCTTGGCTGCTTATGAAGTTGGAATGAGACGTTATTCTAATATTCCGTTCGAACAAGATCAATTCAGCGGCATTTCTAGTTTGCTTAATCAATCTTCCACGGCTTCAATTATTGAATTTATGGATTCACACGGATATTTCCACTCGGTTTCCTTTTACCATTGGAAAAGGTGCGGCTCAGCGGATATGCCGGCTTATGAAATGGCAAAAGCCGGAGACATTCCCGGGGATAGTTCAGAATTTTTACTTGGAAAAAAGGGAGGAGTATTTTTGCACGCCTCCCGTGAACAAGTACAAAGGGCTGAGAAAATAAAAGGATATTTTAAACGGTTAGCGCAAGAACATCCGTTTCTCGTATGTTATAGGGAGCTGGAAAACGCAATGCACACTTCTTTTGCCATTACCGATGCCTTCATCTCGGACACAAATCTTTCTTACAAAGCTTTTAGAAGGCTCATATATCAATCCATAATGTTTTCCAAGCGAGAGGATAAACATCCCTTGCATTGGGAAAATCTGAATACGTTTTCTTTATTTTTTCGGGGCGCAAATTTATATGAAATCCGCCAACATGAGTTGGATAGTGCAGCATGGCATTTTAAGAAATATATCAGATTTGTGAAAGGGAAAACAAAATATTTACTTCGAAAAGTATTTCTTGTTCGTTCAACAGTTGCTAGAATAAATGAAACTACCTGTCTGAGGAAAAAGGAATCAGAACAGGTAGCCGAAATGGCATCAAATCTCGTTATAGAATACGATGAACATCAGGAAAAAGAAGGAGCTGATGTTCCTGAGTTGAAGAGAGAATTAGACTACCACTCATTTTTTCACGACAGAACAGAAGCCCAAAAAGAAAAATTATCAACTGAAAACGAAATTTCCAATCTGGATCAAAGAATTACTCGCCTGCGAAATTTGAGCGCCAACCTTCAGCGACTTTTTGCCGAACCGGAATTTCACCGTTTCTCTGGTAGGATTCCCCCTCTTACCGGCTGGTTAACAGATCTGTCAATGTTTGCGATTGCGGATTTGGATTATGTCGAATTTCGCCAAAGAATGATGGACATAATTTTTACCACCTGTGTTTCCAGTCCTCTTGCCACTGTCAATCTGAGGTTGCTGGGAAGGGAATTTCTGGGCGAACAAGTTTTGATTTCCCCTCGCCTGCAAGTTCTCGAGCAAAACAATATCGCGCATTTCAGGGCTTTTTATAAAAAATTAAGCGAAATTCTCCAGGATTTCGGAGTTATGGAAGTTCCTTCCATATCAAAAGAATTTTTAATTTTGTACAAACACGGAAAAGACGCGCCGGAGGAAATTATCAGACGAAATTTTATCAAAGCCATAATGTTTACCGGTGAGAACGATCTGTTGAGCGACAGGAATATCGCCTATATGATGTACCTTTTTTCCGGAAGCAATGGAGAAACTTTTCCTGCTTATTGCTGTAGAAATATTCCTCCCATGAGAGACCTCCTGCCGGAAACGAAGAAGCTCCTTATGGCTTTTACAGGGATTTCCGATAAGGACATTGACCATAAATATATCAAACGTGGCAACGCCGATTTCCCCGAAGTTCCGGAAGCTTTCCGGGAAAAACAGCATTTTGAGCTTATTCCATTAGCGGAAATTAAGCTCTCTGACCGGGAAAAAGGGATTTGCCAAACGGTACACAGAGAATATATTTTGCCGATAATGAATACGACTACATCAATCGCTGACAGTATTCTGGATGAAAATGCCGTCCGGAGTCTGGACGGGCTTTTTGATCAGGTAACGGAAGAACTGGAAACTGCCGCTCTCCATATTCAAAAATTTGTAACTCCGGAAATTGCCGGTTACGAAGAAAAACAAGAAAAGCTCAATATCACACGAAGGCTTATTGCCATAAACGAAAAAACCTCGCTCGATGCCAACAGCGACAACTTATGGGAGATAATCGTATGGGCAGTAGCCTCAAATGCCGGGATAAACGCGGTAAAACCGGTAATCGCTAAGGCCGTGATTTCCCTGGTTTTCAGCTTGAGGCGTTTTAGCCATTTTCGGGATGACTTTCTGGATGAAGTGGAAAGTGCCTCCAATATTCATGCGCTCCTGGATTTTTTTGAAGAAGTGATACACGATGTTTGCGAGATGATTGCCAGTGAAGCATCGGATCTGCCTGTGCCGCCAGAACTCAGAAAACACGAAATTAAAAAAGACGAACTGGCTGCAAAACTCAAAGAGATAGTGCTAAGTCGGTTAAAAATCCCAATATTGCAGGAAGCAGTGGCGAATCATCAAAAAAAATCAAAATCCATGTCTCAGGAAAAAACGCCTGTCGAAATGTGGGGACAAAAAACCCTCACTGAAGTTTTCATCGATAAAATGCTGAAACTTTGTGTGGAATTTCAGGAAGAACTGGATAAACCGAATTTCATCCCCTTAATTATGGTCCATGGGGAGACCAAAGAATATTTGGGGCATGTCTTTCTTTTAGGATTTGAATTTCAGGGGAAAAAGTATCTACTCATTTCCGACATTAACTTTATAAAAGCCTATCGGGGAAAACGCCTGCGCGGAAATTACGATGCTGGATCCGCTTACACCTCCATCGTCAGTAAAATACAAAAAGCCGCAAAAAAAGAAGGATATGAACAAGTGTTTCAAACAATGCAGAAAACTGCCATTTCCAATGAAAATACCCTGCGCCGGCAGATTTTAAGGATTATAAACGGAAGTGAAGCTCTACAGATTTCAGACCTCCGGGATATTCCGGGAGTGGAACTGCCTGAGGGAATAACATTTGAAGACGGCGAAACGACAAATTTACCATTTCCGGAAATAAACATGCTGCCGATAGTGCCTATCGTGATTAATGATGAAAAAGTAGCTGCCTAAATCCCTTATTTTTAATCATGCCTCAAGAATTACATATTCTTCCCGCCGAACCGGAAACTTTCCAGTTGCCAATCCTAGCCATACAGGAAGGTATTCCCATAAATGACGAAATAGTATTGCCTGCAGTTCAGGAACAAGTGCGCCAAATCACTGAACAAAAAAAATTGGAATTGATAGAATTTCCCAATACCCGAGAAATTTTCCTCTCGCATTACGACGGAAGAAAAACCTGGGAAACGGAAACGAGAAAAAAGATCACAGAAGATTCTGAATATCGAGAACAGCTTTACAGATCACTTCCCGCACTACCTGATAGAGGGGTTGGTCGTTTCTGGGAATGTCCGGAACTGGAACCAGTCGATATTTATCAGACACTGCCTTTAAAATTTGTACTTCAGGTACTAATAGAAACGGGATATATGGAAGAACTAATCACACTTCGCCCGGGATTAAGACATGACTATGAATTTTTAGTCAATTGCGTGCCCCTGCAATTTTGTTTGGATAGGGATTTATTCAGTTCTCGAGAATGGAATCATCCGGAAGTTTTTGGCGAAGAAACGGATAATAAGTACATTGAATTTTTTCGGCGTTTTCTGGATCAGGTCGGGATAGTTTCTGAAGAAGCGCGCCTTGATTTTTTTGATTGCCTGAACGAACACATTGCATTGAGTGATTTTGCAAGATCCTATCCTCACGCATTAGGTAAACTGTCTAAAGCAGGATACGAGAGGGCTTTATGGTCGGTGATGAAACGGCATGGGTCGGGAAGGTTTTGGTCGGTAACTCCTCGAAATGATGCCCTAAACAGTGAACTTCAGAAAAGAGTTGCTAGAAATCATTTCGCGGAACTGATTCCTAATAATCATCCCTTGAAATCAGAATTTGTAGCCTATTTAATGAGTGAAATTCCAACAAGCAAAAGTCCAACGAGCGATATAACCGTAGTCAATTTAGAAGTAAGATTGTCTAGATGTATTGTGCATTTAGCGCGTTTTGCCAATTCTCTCGCGCAACTAATAGAATGGGACAATAAATTAAGCTTTTTTCATGACATTAATCCGGAGTGCGTAGAAGAAATATTTTACCCATTTTTTCAGGCAGGTTGGCTAGAAACTAGTGAGGATGTAGAAAATTTAATCAAAATAATCCCTCATATCAAGCATAAAAATATGGCAGCAGTTATGCTGCTCTCTACAGGACAAGAAAAAGATTGGGATTTTGCGCTTTCTTATTTACAAAGCGGATGCTTTAACTTGCCTATTCTAATGGCGGTTTATCGAAGCCTTTCTCTAGAGGAACGGACATTATGGAACAATAATCGATGTCATTTTCCAAAATTGTTTGCTCAAAATCATTACAGAGACCTGAATAATAGTGAAATAAAGGATGAATTAAAGATATTACTCCCTCTTTTCGCTGATCTGCCTTTTTTTGAAGTACAGGCTTGTGCTGAAGTAATATTAGCCGTGACCGCACGGATGAGGACAGGGGGTGAAGCAATAGAGTACATTTATCATCTCTGCAAAACAGGACAAACACATATACTTGCCGATTTTGTAAGGACAAATGGTTTTGCTGATTTCGAAGCACAATTTCCCAATTGCAATAGAGAACAGATATGGCATTTCATTCCTCTTTCCTATGAAGAGCGAGTTTCTTTTTTTGAAGGAGCCAAAAAAAGGATAAAAGAAATTTTAGCCCAAAAAGATTTATTGGAAGAAGACACTCATGAAGAAGGTTATGTTGATTTGGAATTGTTAATTCTTTTGGACAATGTGCCAAAAAAAGAATTTTTAAAATCAGTACAAGTATTGGAAGGGAAACAAATCCCCCCCAACCCGAAAGCATTTCACGAGCGAAAAATTTTGAGAGTTTATGAAACCGAGACACCGGAACTTACCGCAACCGAAAATGCTATTTGCGATAAAATAATCAAAAGAATTATATCTCCGGCAATTTCCAAAACAGAAGAAGACATGCAAAAAAAATGCCTGGAAAAAGTATTGAATGCAGAAAGTTCAATGAGGAAAAATAACCTTCAAGAAAGGCTAAATTATCATTTGTTAAATATATTATCAGCCTATCTGGAAGAAGAAAGAAATGAGGAAAGCAAGATAGCCGCCATGGGAATCGTAGGGAAAAGGCTGAAAAGGAAAATGCTAACAGCCCCATTAGCAAGTTTAATCATTCAAAGAGTATTCAAGGTCTCGCCGCATCTGAAAGAATTTTTTGATGAAGCGGAGCAAGATAATCTGCCCGCAAATAAATATCTAGCCACGATCATGGAACTGATGCAAGAAATCAAAGAAGAATGCGAAAGAATAGGGGAGAGAGTCGCCGGTAAAGATTTTTCCATGTTTAATCTGCACACATCATTTGGAATAAACAATGATACAAACCCCCGGAATATAGCCAAAAATCTTTATGGCCTTATTTCTGGATTTATGGGGTATGGACACCTGGACAAAGCCCTCGAAAGAAACCAGCGGATATTGAATGATCCAAAAATCAAAAATTATGTAATCCACGGCGCATCAAAAAATGAAATAGATCTTCATTATGGAAAAGATACATGTAGTTCCGGGCATTATGAAGAACTTTTAAATGAAAGATTTATTCCACTGCGAATAATGAATGAAACAGAAACAGAACTCCTGGGGTGGATTTGGATATTGGAAGATGAAGTGGAAGAAATGGGAAAAGTTATAGCCCTAACGGATATCCAACCGGGAACAAAAGAAAGAGGAAGATTCAACGCCCGTAGTATGTATAAGGAAGTATTAAGGGCACTGGAAGAATACAAAGTTTCCGACGGATATGCAGCAGTTGTCCAAACAACAGCTGAAGGCGCACAATCCAATGACCCGTCACTGGCAAAAGTAATGCGAAGGCACGTAAAAGATAAACCGGAAGTAACTTTAAAACACACAAAGTGTTTTCCGAAAGAATCGAAATATGATGTTTCAAAATGTAGGGTAATAAAAGCTGGGATTTCCAAAAAATAAAATATTTCTAGAAAAATGCACTTTTTTTGATTTTGACTTTAAGTCCGATTTTCGCCTACTTGATAAGCTTTGTTATGGTTTTGACTCATGAGTTTTTGGAAATATCAGTCAGATCTCCTTGACAGGTTTAATAATATCCGTATTACTACGCTTAGGTTGCATTATTCATTAAATTATCATTCTATGACAAAATTAGACTTCCCTTACGACATCTCCATCGAAGAACTTAACGATGAGGAAATCATCAAACTTTCAATTTGTCACACAAGATCAGAAACAGAATTTTTTATTGAAGCGGCAAAGAAACATCCTGAATTTAGCAAATATGTTCACAGCGGAAAAGACCAATCAACCATATGTTTTGACGATAAAGATTCTCAAATTGAAAATTTCTGGACTGGCTGTTTTGCAAAAAGGACTGAAAATAACGAATTAGAAAAGATTCCTTTTCAAGTTGCCAAACCAATCTTTACGAGGTTAACTCAGGAAAGAATCAAACTCCATAATCTAGTTTTTCCGACAGATCGCAATGATGACCGAATAAGGCGTATAAAAGATACATTGGCAATAATAATGGATCTTGAAGAAGCTTTGAATCAAGGCCTATTGGAAGTAGGGGCGGAAGTTTCTGATGACGTAGAAAACGCAAGAGAAAGAATATTTGATCTAATTCGAAGGCAAAGATTAAAAACTACGGGTATGCCTGAAGAAAGGGAAATCATGGATGCTATTCTAGAAGGATTTACGGCTAACATAAGAATAATTTGTGATGAGGACACAATTTTATTAACAATGCCAAAATCTTGTGACTCTCTTGAATCTATAAAAGATAATTTATCTACGGAACTACTTATTCCGGATGATTTTGAGATTGCAGATTCGGATAAAAAGAAACTGAAAATAGATTCTACCTATCGTACTAGAAAAATATTTGTACAGGCAATAGGAAGAGGAGGAAAAGAAGGATTAAGTAGCCATGTATTATGGGTAAGAATGCTAACCCATGAATTAGCTAATAATATTTCGTGCCAATCGGACGAAAAAGATTGGAGAATCGGTGAAAATGGATATATGTGGCCGGAGGATGTTGTTGGAAATATTCCAAATTTTGGTATTCGTCTAATAAATGTAATTGACGAAATGCCTTCTAGGAACGAGGATTAAATAAGTTGTTAATATAAAACTTCACAATGTATTTCAGATTTGGCTTTTCTCGAACAAGAAAAACCGCAGACGTAGCGGGCTACGATGAGGATTTTTTTTGTTCGAAAAAGTCAAAGGTGGATGCATTGTGGATTTTATATTTCAAGTTATTTAATCCTCGTTCCCTAAGGGCAACCGACAAAATAACCTGAACAATTTCATCCCAGCTTTACATCATATAAATCTTTAAAAACTTTCACAATATTATAATATTCCTCAATTTTTTTAAAATTTATCTGATATAAATCTGGGCGAACTTGAACATGTTATTTTATCGCTCACCCTAAGCAAAAGATCTGAGATTTTGAGAAAGTCCTTGATACAGAGCTAAAAAGGAGTAAAAGGCTTGCAGTATTTACTAATTAACTCATAAAAAATGACCCCAGTTGAAACCGATTTCAAAGAAAAAACACAAAAACCAAGAACCCCGTTAGGGGAGTGATAAACTTGAAAACGAACAACAAAGGTGTACAATGAGAAAAGCTTA
>CAYVJW010000008.1:0-25817 GCA_964451885.1 uncultured Candidatus Peribacteria bacterium
AAGTCCGGTTCTTAGAAGGCTGGAGCTCAGCAATGGGCTCTGGCTATTCGGCCCTGCTTTTTATTACTCGTTAACTTGTTTAAAAATAAAAAGCGCGAATTTTTGCCACTTGAAACGTACAATAGTGAGTCTCAGAGGTGTAATTCGCGCCTTTTCGCTACTCATGTTGAATATCAAAAACGAGAGGGTTTTGTATAATTCATTTTTTTTACGAGTGCGTTTGATAGTCTGTTGACCATCAGGTTCACCTGCTTCCGAACATGTTTATTTATAGAATTTTGTAAATTATATAAATCAATACAGTTCTCTCCCTTTTTTTTTGTTTTTTTGTGGTTTTTTTGTTTTTTGTAGCAAAACTCTTGTCTTGCTCTCTCGTATAAATAAAAATTACAAGAATTTTTATTCAGAGGCGGGAGGGGAAGACAGGGGAAGGAAGTAGTTGAAAGTTTGTAAAGTAAAAAGTTTATAAAGTTACACGACGTTTTTAACTTTTAATTATATAAACTTTATAGCTTTCAACTAAACACTCCCCCTGTCTTTGGAAGTTTGGTGAGAAATTTTTAAAAGAACAGCACATTGTATCATAAAAATAATTAGAAATCAAGGAAAAAAAAAGTTGACGGCATCGATTTATTCAGTAGAAATAAGAAACTTAAATCACTTAAGTCATGGAAAAACTACAAAACTGCCTTTATGCCTTAACGTTAGCTGGAGGATTAGCTACTTCTGAAGCAATTGCCGAAGAGCACCCCTCTCAACAAGGAGAACATGATCCTGCACCGGCAGTCGAACAATTACCGGAAAATACCAGCCGCATGATTAGCGCTGTAATTGCTCCAAAGTGTGCTGATAAAGAAAATGAAGCAGCAACACTTTATTGCCAATTAGAACTTGTTACACAAAGAAGTTTAGATTTAATGATAAGTTTGAATACAGTAAGTGAAATATTGATTGAAGATATTTCACGCACTTTACCTTCTACTCCTGGACTTGAAACGGAATTTCATCAGTTTCAGAGTCGGCTTAAACAACTTAGAACTCGTATTGAGACATTTCAAAAAGAGTGTAATGGTACTAAGGTTAATGAGAGTCTGCGCTGTTTTGCTTTCGAGGCCTGGCCTTTTTATAAGGAAGCTGAAGTTAAAGATATAGACCGTAATGATGAGGACCAATGGACAGTAAATATGATGAAAATAATGTTGTTTAGAAATTCTACATTTTTTGGGGTACAAAAGTCTATTATAGACGATATAAAAGAATTACGGCGAGATTTACTAACGTTTTATGAGCAAAACAGGCTTCCAGTCGATGCAGTATGCCCAAAAACATTTCATGAATCTAAAACTTCCGAATGCAAGAGAAGATATGAAGGCATTAAAAGCGAACTTTCAAAGGAACCTAATATGAATCTCATTGGACAAGAGCGCTTTGATTGAATATTAACCTAACGCAGGGTCAATGTTCCCACGTTGAACCTCTTGATTCAATCATCAAAGCAGTACCAATGCAAATTATAAACCCTAAATCGTCTACTGCTTCAACTCCAGAAACATAAGGCTCAACGTAGAACATTGAACCTGCACGAGTACTACATTCCGACTTCCAAATTCCGAATTTGATCAGTTCCCCACCTTCCTCAAATAACTCTGCGCCGCCGCCATCCGAGCTATCGGAACCCGAAAAGGAGAACACGAAACATACTGGAAATCATGGTGAAAAAAATAATCCACTGAACTCGGTTCTCCTCCATGTTCTCCGCAAATACCGATTTTTATCTTTGGATTCGCATTTCGGCCTCTCTCCACAGCAATAGCAATCAACCTCCCCACGCCTTTCCGGTCCAAAACCTGAAACGGATCTACCTGCAAGTGCCCGTTTTTTACATAATCCGGAAAAAACTTCGCCGTATCGTCCCGGGAAACTCCGAAAGTCATCTGGGTCAAATCATTTGTCCCAAAAGAGAAAAAGTCGGCAATTTCTGCAATCTCATCAGCCACCAGGCAAGCGCGCGGCACCTCGATCATTGTTCCTATTTTGATATCAATGGAAATCTTTTGCTCCACAAAAACTTTTTGAACCGTTTCCTGAATCACGCTTTTTAAATACTTGAACTCAGACAACATCCCTATCAAAGGCACCATAATCTCTGGAAAAACTTTTACGCCATTTTTATGGGCTTCACATGCAGCCTCCACAATAGCCCTCGTCTGCATACGCGCAATTTCTGGGTAAGTCATCATTAACCGACAACCGCGATGTCCTAACATTGGATTTACCTCACTCAGATTCACCACCAGATCCTTTACGGCCTCAAAAGTCATCCCCATCTCCTCCGCCATGTGTTCCACATCACGATTCCTCTGTGGCAAAAATTCATGAAGAGGGGGATCTAGGAGACGGATTGTCACCGGATACCCATCCATGGCCTCAAAAATCCCCTTAAAATCATCCCGCTGGAATGGAAGAAGCTTCGCCAAAGCCTTTTCTCTTTGATCAACAGACTGTGAAAGAATCATCTCCCGCATAGCAAGAATCCGCTCATCATTAAAAAACATATGCTCAGTCCGACACAGGCCGATTCCTTTCGCCCCAAACTCCCGGCCCTTCAACGCATCATTAGGAGTATCAGCATTGGTCCGGACATACATAGATCCGTATTCATCAGTCCAAGAGAGAACTTCCAGAAAATCATCCGAAAGATCAGGAGGATGAGTCTCGCACTCCCCCAGCCGCACCTCACCTATAGAACCGTCAAGCGTAATATAATCACCTTCTTTTACCACTACCTTCCCAACCGTAAATTTCTTTGCCTTGGAATTCACCACAATATCCGTAGCCCCAGCCACACAGCAAGTCCCCATGCCGCGAGCTACCACCGCCGCATGAGAAGTCATCCCACCGCAGGAAGTCAAAATCCCCTTCGAAGCATGCATCCCATGAATATCTTCGGGAGAAGTCTCATGACGCACAAGAATGACGGTCTTTCCATGCTCCGCCCATTCATGCGCAACATCAGCGTTAAAAACCACTTGTCCTACAGCTGCTCCAGGGGAAGCCGGAAGCCCTATAGCTATGACTTCCTTATCACAATTTTCATCAATATGCGGATGTAACATCTGACAGAGAGATTCAGGTTCTATTCGAAGTAAAGCTTCTTTTTTGTTAATTAATTTTTCCTCCACCATATCCACTGCAATTTTAAGTGCCGCAGGAGCCGATCGTTTCCCATTTCGAGTTTGAAGTAGAAAAAGAACACCATCTTCAATAGTAAATTCCAAATCCTGCATATCCCGAAAATGAGACTCCAGAACTTTAGCCGTCTTGATAAATTGGGAATAAAGATCAGGAAATTCTTTTTTTAGCTTGGAAATGTCTTCCGGAGTCCGAATCCCCGCCACCACATCCTCCCCCTGAGCATTAACCAGAAATTCGCCAAATAACTTCTTTTCCCCCGTACTGGGATTCCGGGTAAAAGCCACCCCCGTACCGGAAGTTTTCCCCAAATTCCCAAAAACCATCGCCTGGACATTTACCGCTGTCCCTAAATCATCAAAAATTCTATGAATCCGCCGGTAAGTAATAGCCCGAGGGATAAGCCAAGAGTCAAATACAGCCCGAATAGCCCGTTCCAACTGCCGAAAGGGATCCTGCGGAAAACTAGCCCCCCTCTCGGATTCAATCATTTTTTTATAGCGCTTAATCACTTCTTTCCAGTCTTTACCGTCCAGCTCGGTATCTTCCGTTTTTTTAGATAATTTCTTAATTTTATTAATAATCGACTCAAAATTATGATGCTCTATTCCCATCACAACATTCCCGAACATCTGGATAAAACGCCGGTAAGAATCATAAGCAAAAGCTTCATTATTAGTCTTTTTCGCCAGGGCTTCCACTGTCTCATCATTCAGCCCAAGATTAAGTATCGTATCCATCATCCCCGGCATAGAAATAGCCGCCCCGGACCGCACGGAAACGAGTAGGGGATTTGTATGCGAACCAAACTTCTTCCCGGTTTGTTTTTCCAGTTTTTTTATGCTCTCGAGAACCGATTTCCACAATCCCTCAGGAAACTTTTTATTCTTCTCCAGAAATGCACGGCAGGCCTCCGTACTAATTGTAAATCCCGGAGGTACCGGAATCTTCAAAGCCGTCATCTTAGCCAAATTCGCTCCTTTTCCCCCAAGAAGATCCTTGGAAAAGCCGGTATTTTCATCAAAACTGAAGACGAGTTTTTTCATGATGTTTCGGTGATTTATAGTATAATAATTTTATTTTGGAAAAACACAAAACTTGACAAATAACTACAAATGATGTATACATAGAAAACCATAAACAATAATTAATTATTTTTTCTGACAAAATGACTTTATCTACAATCGATTCCATAACAATTCCTCCACTTAACTGTGCAGAAATAAAAAACTGTAATAAACCGAATTGTCCGGCCAATACTAGTGATAAAGCCTGCTTTTTAATAGAAAATGTTCAATGTGAAACGAAAAGGAATTTAGGAACATGTATAGGTTGTCCGGTATTCGAGAAAGCCCAAAATGAATATGGAGAATTAGCTGTTTTGAGTGCCATAACCAATGAAAGAACCAGTCCTTTTTCATTACAGGAAAGAGTAAGTGAAAACAACCCTACCGTTTTCATTATTGAAGACAATAGAATGTCTGGCTTTCTTCAACAAAAGAAACTGGAAAAAAAGGGTATGAATGTAGTGCTAGCAAAAAATTACGAAGAAGTTCAAGCACAAATAGATCAAACTCCATTCTGTTTTGTCATTTTAGACGGACAATTCCCAAACTCACCAGAGGAAATCCGAACACCACCACTGGGAATAATAATAATGTTGCGATTAATTCAAGACGGATTCCCAGTCGAACGGATAATTTGTAGCAGCAAAGATAAAAATGTTGTGGCAATAGCCAATGAGCTTGGCATTACCTGCAAAGAAAAAAACAACGATGCCCCGAGCGAAGTGTTGCTACGTGCTAAAGAAGGATGTAAGAGGCCTGGCAGAAAATAAGTTCAAGTTTAATAAGATTTTTTTTCATGTACGAGGAGGGAAAGCTAAGTCATATTGTAATATGGCGAAGTTTTTCTGACGAAGTACATGGAGAAAAAGATATTAAAATGGGTAAGTTATTTTCTGCTAAGTCCCTAACGAAGAAGGATTAATCATTATTCATTACTCACTCAGAAACCTCCACATCTTATCCACTCCCACCTTAATCCCAATCCGCGGCGCAACCTCAAACCTCGGCCGATAATTACTATCCCTCACAAAAAAATCCTCACTTCCACAAATATCAATGCCATTATGAGTCTTCGTGATCCCAAGCCCTTTACAAAGCTTCCCCGGACCATCTAAATACTTATCATTAGTCCTCACGCCTCGTATAAGCACCGCCGCCGGAAACCCTTTACGCTCCGTCACAAAATTAAGGCAAAAATACATCCCATAGATCAAATACACATACGCATGCCCCGCAGGGCCAAACATCACCTTCGTCCGAGGCGTCAACCCACGAGCAGCATGGCAGGCCGGATCATTCTCACCGATATAAGCCTCCGTTTCCGTAATAATCCCGGATTGCCCGTTGAAAACAAGGTTTTTTCCAAGTAATTTCTGAGCCACTGTTAAAGTCGGGCGGTTAAAAAAAGATCGAGGGAGTTTTTGCATGTTGGAATTTTATATTATTTTAAGCCGCAGCCGAAAATATCCTGCTCATAAATTCACCTGCAGTATTTAATGCACGTCTAGTACGCAGCATTTCTCTCCATGCCTTCCCAATAGCCACCACAATCTTTTCAAACTCGTCATCATCAAAATCTGCAAATTCCTGAAATTCCTTCAAATCTTGCATAATTATAGCAATACTGGTGTAATTAACTCTAACCGTACACTCTAAAAATTTCTTTTTTATCTCAGGTTCCATGCACTTTACAGCCACATAGTGAGGAAGCTGAACAATAGTCTGATAATAACGAATTCCCATATTTGGAGCTTCCAGAGAAGCATAATCTATAATATCCAAACCGGGATAAGCCTCCTCCCATGAAGTACCATATGGTTTTGCCCCATGTGGAACTTGTACATTATTTCTTCGTTCCCTAAAAGGCAGTTTTTTTCCGGAAACTTTTTCAATAGTCTCTAACAATATTTGAAATTCACCGTCAGAAAAACCAGATTTCGGTTTAAACTCCTTCAATTGCTGTAAGACATAAGAATTTCCCCAATCATGCTTATCATCAAATGCATACATGCCTTTTACTACAAACTCACTTTTAAGCTCAGGATTCATTAAAGCCGTCTTCATTTCAAGCGGAAGCAGAGCCATTACATGATAAAAATGAATGCCGGTATCCGGACTATTCAAAGTAAAATAATCCAAATCATCTAAACCTGGATAACAATCCATCCATAACCTTCTACAAGAATAGACATTTTTTGAAAAATTAAGAAACGTTGTGAGTTTTGTTTATATAAAAAATAAAAAAAAGTCAAGATCTCATTGACAAAAATATAAATAAATTTTAAAAAAAATAGATTTTAAAAATCATGCCAGCATGTCAGAAAAACATATCGACGACCAACCCCGTGCCGAAGACACTTACGAAGAATTAAAAGCAAAGGTTGCTCCTCTCGTGGATGAATTTCTTCAAAAAGTAGAATTACTAGACCCTTCAAAAATTAATATCATCGTCCTCGGTATGGGAGGCACCTTTCAATGCCCCGATACTGATGAAGGGAGAGCTCCAAGTAGTGGAAAACTACAAGAAATATTCAACCAATTAAACATCAGCACCAGGCCAAATGTCGAACTCAAATTATTAGAATTAATGAGCCTTGATTCTTCGGAATTAACCGTAGACCATTGGCGGGTTTTGGCAGAATCGATTATTCCAATTATTGCTAAGCTACGGGAAAAAGGATATAAAAAGAGCGGTTTTATCATCACTCATGGAACAGACACTATGGATCAGGGAGCCTCAACTATTTCTTTTATGCTGGGGAGGGGATTAAAAGTCCCCATAATTCTCACAGGTTCACAAGAACCAGCCTTAAAAAGCGGAAGCGATGGCCCGATTAATATTGAAAGAGCTGTATGGACAATTGAACTGGCAATCCAACAGAATATTGCAGAAGTTATGGTACTCTGCGGAGAAACTGCTGTACGTGGAACAAGAGCCATAAAAATAAGCGACATTAGACCAAACGCCTATGCCTCATTTGATGGAAAAGCACTGTTGGATTTTACGCAAACCGCCGATCCGAGAAAACTAAAATTTCCGGATTTTGCTCTTAAACCAAATATGAGAACTCCTTTTCTTCCATTTACAAATTTATCGAGATATCTGGGAGTTGCGGAAATGTCGATGAAAGGAATTTCTCCTGATATCTTTAAGACACTTATTCGTGCCAGCGCAGCCAGTATTGTACAATTACTCGGTAGCGCTACAGCGCCTGATGTTTTGGTAAATGAACTAGTTAAGAGCAATAGGGCAGGGAAACTTTTAGTTTTACGTTCGCCTTTCCCTGATGCTGAAACAGCAATAGGAACATATGCTGCGGGGAGTGCATTGGCGAAGGAAAATTTGCCCTATATAAACGGATCTATTCCTACCATTCAGACAAAAACACTTTATATTATGAGAGAACAAGGTATAAAACCGATAAAATCAGAAAAAAAAGGTGTAGGTTTAGTTTTCAGGCCGGAAGACCAGTCATCTATTATTAGGAGGTTAGTACAGAGTGTGGTGGGGGAGTGGTAGTGTGCAAGTCCCCCGCCCACGGGAGACTATATCAATTTAAAGATATGAACTCCCTAAAATCTCAACCGGAACCGGAAGAAGAAAAAAGCATCATAATAGTAGGAAAGCCCATGTCTTTGGAAGAACTCCAAAGAAAAATCAAAGATTTAATCACCAGTTATCTGATATTTGAAGTAGCCTTAAAAAGAAAAAAGGAAGTAGATCTTACTGTTTTAAGCCTTTATGTTAACGGATGGTTAGTGCGAAATATTCCGGATCATAAAATTAGAAACATGATCATGAATCATATTGTTAAAAAAATTATACATGAAAATTTAGAAGAACTGATAGATGAAAAAATCCTGGAAAAGTTTTTTGTTGAATTGGTATGTGTCGAAAGAAAAGGGGATCATCCGATATTAGAGGAAAGGCCGATGCTACCTGGAGACAAAAATACCTCAAAAAACATAACCATCACACGCTTTAGATTTGGACCGAATTTTTCTGAAAGAGTGGAAGACGTTATATGGAGGGAGGAGTGGAGGGGAGTCCCCCTAAGTCTTCTCCCTTGACCTTGCCCTAAGTCTTGAAATTTTTTCCTTACTACAATCGTTTTTTTAGGCAAAGGCAAGGGTTAGGACTTAGGGAAAAAATTTTTTCGTGCCTCAAAAATTTCTTGGTGGAGGTGGCGGGTACTGCCCCCGCGTCTGAAGAGGAAAACTATCCCTCTCTACGTTCGTAGTTTGATTTATTTAAGTTACCGGGTCTGAAACCAAACAAAATACCGGTAAATTTCGTTCTTAAGTGTCCTTATGAAGCAAACGACTTTTCGTAAGTAAGACGTGTAATTTGATGATAAAGTCCCACGTCAGTACTTTATCATCACTTGCGAGCAAAATGGCTCGAGCAAGGTTTGTCTAAGAGTTCAGATTAAGCAAATGCAGGAACTAAAGCAGGAGCTTTAGATCGAACAAATGCAATTCGAGAAGCCAAAGACATAAGAGTCCCTGTATTCGCGAATTCGTTGCGAACTCGGGCTAAAATTTTAGATTTAGCAGTTGTTTTTTGCATAGCGGATCTGCCGGCAGCTATACATGCCGTGAACGCAAGAAATAAATTTCGAATCTCAACATCAAATCTATGTCACCCCCTCGTCGGGATTGTCTCCATACTTCCGGTAGCCCGCTAACGCGGACGACCTCCAGTATTCCGAAATCCCTCCTCTCGAAATCCAATCTTTAGTGATTGAATTTCAGTTTTTTTTAGGACATTATTTACTGTTCGTTGTTCACTACTCACTGTTAACTGACTTCTCCCCCGTTATTTAAAAGATCCAGTTTTCTAAGCCCTAAGTTCTACTAACTAAGGTCTAAAATAATTATAATAATTTTTACACTTTTGTCAACGAAATCACCTCCGGAATCTTCTGAAGATCCTTTAAAAGCTCTTCACACTCAGAGTTATAAATACACTCAATGCTAAAATCCCAATACGTCATACCGCTTTCCTTATCAAATTCAATGGATGAACTAGCAAGATTTATCCCATACTCAGGGAATACTTTTGTCATATCATGCAAAAGCCCAACACGGTCTTTGGCCTTAACCTTATAAGATTTTTCAGTCTGAAAATGCGCTTCGATAATTCGCTCAGGATCAAGATTAGGAAGCTCTTTACATTTAATTTCGTGAATGCTGAATTCCAAACCTCGCGTCTTATATGCTACAATACTTTTTCCCGGCTTGGGATTACAACACAAAGCGAGATGATAAGGAATATTTCTCTCTCCACCGATAATAATATCAAAATCTGCCTTAACAGGAGACACAGAAAGATCTCCTAATCTTTTTAAAGTCAATTCATCACTTACTTTTTCATCTTTCTCTTTAGGCTTTTCATTATCTGAAAGTTTGGGTACAAATGTACTTTCATTTAATTTATTAATATAACTGCGAATTTTATTTACAGCCTTTGACGACTGCACAAAATCAAGCCAAGCGGGATTAATTTTTCTTCCTTTCTGAGTCAATATCTCAACGACATCTCCTTCCTTAAGATGATAGCCCAAAGGTCTTATAACCCCATTCACCTTAGCTCCTACACAGAACTCTCCAATTTCCGTATGGACAGCAAAAGCAAAATCAACAGGCGTTGATTTCGCGGGCAGATTCTTGATATCCCCCTTAGGAGAAAATACATAAATCTGCTTTTTCAAAATAGAACTGGCAACTTCTTCATAATATTTTTCCGGAGAATCGTACTCATCCGGAGAAACGTTCTGAGGAAACCATTCTATTTTTTTTACATAATCCGGATCAAAATTAGAATGCCTTGCGGTTTTATAAGCCCAGTGCGCAGCCGGACCATATTCCGCGTCCAAGTGCATTTCCAAGGTTTTTATCTGAACCTCAACAGGAATTTTCCCGAACCCCAAAATAGTAGTATGCAAACTCTGGTAACCGTTTGCTTTAGAAATTGAAACATAATCCTTGAATCTCTCAGGGATCGGATGCCAATGTGAATGCAAAGCTCCCAGCACAGAATAACAATCGGAAGTATCCTTTACAATAATTCGAATAGCAAAGAGGTCAAAAATCTCTGAAACGGAAGTAAAATTCTTTCTCTGCATTTTAGTAAAAGCCGAATACAAATTTTTTGGCCTTCCATATATTTCCAGGATTTCTATACACTCTTTATCCATCAATTCAGTAATTTCTACTTTTGCCCTTTCTATAAACGCAAGTTGTTCCTTACGGGATTCAATTATTTCAGAAGATAGCTGTGTAAATTCATCCGGATATAAATGCTGGAAAGACAGATCTTCAATCTGTGTTTTAAACTCAAAGAGACCGAGTTTTGCCGCCACAGGCGCATAAATCTCAAGAGACTCTCTAGCAATCCGTTTTTGTTTGTGCTTCGGAATATACTGCAGAGTAGATAAATTATGAATCCTGTCTGCCAGTTTTATAAAAATAACCCGAATATCTCCAGCCATAGCAACAAACAACTTTCTAACATTTTCAATAGTTTCAAGTTCATTTAGCTGAACCTTTGAAATCTTGGATATCCCATCACACAAAAAACGAATTTTCACACCAAAGTGCTCCTCAATTTCTTCAGAAGTAACGGATGTTTCTTCTATGACATCATGCAACAAACATGCCGAAACAGTTTCCAAATCCGGTTTAATAGAAAGAAGAAACTCTACTGACTCTACTGGATGCGTAAAATATAGATCCCCTGAATAACGCCTTTGGTTCGCATGTTTTTCATGCGCAAACCAATACGCTTTTTTCAGCCTCTCTTCCTGTTCATCATCAAACTCTGGATAATATCCTCTAATTTTAGAAATAATAACATCCAGTTTTTTTTCAAAATCGTAAACTTTGGGTTGCATCTGATGGGAATATTATAGCTTATTCTCTATGTTAAAATTAAGGATAGTTGAATGTATAGAAGCAAAAACCAAGAATCAAGAATTTTTGTTTTTTATTTTTCCGAATAAGTAATATCCGTCAATAAAGGAGCCAGAAAAAACGGCTGATTCCAATATTCACAATCTCTGTTCGGAAGATCAATATCAACTTTTTTTATTTGAATATCCCTAACTCCAAGAATTTGAAGATATTTTTGAAATGTATTTCCAAAGCCATCAGTGCTGTCCATATAAAACGTAACAATCCCAGAGTTTTCTCTTACCAATTTCAAACGTATGAGCGAATAAAGGAAACGAATAGCATCTCGACAAATCTCATCAATATCCAAAGGAAAACCATCATATACGATTCCATCGAATACAATTCCATTCTTCTGAAATTTAGCCAAAACATCTTCCCAATCACCTTTATGAAGAAAAATTTGTTTTTTATGAGATTGGGAATCTCTCCATTTCTTGGCTTCAGAGAAAACATCATCATTTAGTTCAACAATATGATGTTCTGTAATTTTTCTTGTAGGCCTACTATCTTCAATAAAATCATCAACCATTCCTAAGCCAAAACCGATATTAAGAATTTTTCCACCATGAGTAGTAGCTATTTTGGCTAATTTCTTCATATATGGTTTCTCAAAATCAGACATAACCTCTAAATTGCAAATTTTTAAGATATTTTCACCATCTATGGTAGTCGTATATTCAGGTTTAGCCGTTGGCCACTTGTCCTTTAAATCAGGAACAAATTTATCTCTTCGTTTGTCAATGTTTATAAGAACGGATTCAATATTATCAGTTAAATAAACATGTTCCCAAAATTTCTCATCTGAAACATTAGCTGAAGCTATTCCTAGTTTCTCATACGTTGTATATCTGCAATTTTGCCAAGCGATCTCAAATAAAGCTTTGTGAAGTTTTACCATATCTTCACCTTCGATAATAACTGCAAAACCACCAAGCTCATCAAAAATCATACAGTGCATATATTTCCCACCATATAAATTTATTTCACTATTTAGAATAGGGAACACATTAGGTGGAACTTGTCTGATTTCCATATTTAGCTCATCAGATTGAATCTTGAAATAAGTTGTTTTAGGAGTTCTGGGAGCAATATTTCTGGAAAATATATTTCGTTTAGCTCTTTCAGGAGCGTATTCTTTTTCAAAAAAGTCCTGAAGTTCTGGCTGGACAGTTTCCAAAACTGAATAATAAGCACATATCTCACCTTCTGCGTTATCGAGTATATGATAATAGGATTCTCTAATACCTTTAATTCCCTCATAAAAAGTAACTTTTGATTTTATGGCATTTCCAAGAGAAGATCGTAACAAATCAATAAAAGCATTACTATTATTCTCAATATCTCGAATTTTATGACAAGTGTTTTCGCGTATCCACGAAAAAAAACTTTCCAATGATTCCAACAAATAAATATGATCTCCTTGCCACTTTTTTTGAACAATTATTTTTTTTCGGATAAGATTCTTCAACGCTTTTTTAAATTTTTCTTTTAAAAAAATCTTATCAGACTTTTTGATTTTACTCTTCTCGAAAAAAAACGGCAACAATTCAATTTCCTCCTTACTAAAATGTTCCTTTTCAAGAAAAGGTGCAATTTCACGAGAGATTCCTTTAATATTTTTCACCTTCTGACTTAAATTTGTTTTATTCATTATAATTTTAAAAAAATAAAAAACAATTGACTTATTGATATTTATATATACAATTTACAATAATGTCAAATTATTTTTTTAAATTATAAAATATCATGATAAAAAGCAAGTTAAAACCATTCACCGGAATACAACAAAAACAACTGATTAAAGCCTATAATTTTGCAAAAAAAGCTCATAAAGGACAGATAAGAAGATCAGGAGAAGATTTCTTAATTCATCCTACAGCCGTAGCAGAAATATTAATAGAATGGAATGTAGCAGCAAGTATGATTATAGGAGCAATGCTACATGATTGTGTTGAAGATTCATATATTACGATTGAAAGAATTGAAAAAGAATTTGGGCAAGAGGTAGCCCTTTATGTATTTGCTTTAACAAAAGATTTTTTCCAGGGAAAAATACTTAAAAAAAATATTTCTTTCCTTACTGAAGAACCGAATATTCTTGTTATTAAGCTAGCAGATCGTCTGCATAATCTCCGAACAATGGAAAATATGCCGCCAGCTACCAGAAAAATAAAAGCCGGAGGGACACTCAGCATCTATGTTCCTATCGCAAGAGCGCTGAAAATGTATAAAGTTGCGGAAGAGCTAAAAACATTGGCGGAGAAATATTACATCTCATAGTTCTTGAATATCAAGTAAAATTATAAACGATCACTTCACTTGCACATCATTAAATTATATATAAGCTCAAAAATTATTAAAATCTCTTGTCTTTAAAAGATGTTTTTTGACCAATTAAAAGAAGAGTTATCAAGTAATCTGAAGTTAAATCAAAAAAGGATAGAAAAAGCATATAATTTTGCAAAAGAAGTCCACAAGGGACAGAAACGCGCATCAGGAATTGATTACATCACTCATCCGGTAGAAGTAGCAAGAATTGTCCATCAAATGGGTGGCAATGAAGACATGATATGCGCTGCATTACTCCATGACACAATCGAAGACGGTAATGATCCGAAAGCCATAGCTCATGATATGCATAAACATTTTGGCGAAAAAGTCTACAAAACAGTCCAGGTTCTCTCAAAAAACCCGAAAATAAAAGACAAAACAGCGAAAAATGCGCAGTACTACGAAAAAATTAAAAAAAACATAGAAACAGACGCCGCCGTATTTTTTGTAAAAGCCGCAGACATAATCCATAACATGGAAACAATAGCCGCATGTTCGATTGAGAAACAAGAATTATGGATCAAAGAACTAAAAGAAAGATATATCCCTCTTTTTATCGATTATTTCCATAAAATCCCCTTTGATTACCACATTATGTATGAGAAGACAATGCATAGATTATATCAAATTTTGGAAACAAAATCTAAATTAAAAAATTGACATTTCCCGAATATTACACGAAAATCCCCAAGATTACTTTTTAAAATATGCTGAATTTCATAAGAAACGCCGTAAGCGAGCTACACAACGTAACATGGCCCACCCGCACACAAGCCATACACTCTATGATAACTGTACTTTCAATCATGCTTTTAGTAGGCGTATTCCTCGGAATAGTTGATTATCTATTTAACGAAGCAATATTAACAGCACTAAGAAGTAAATAATTCAAACTTCTAACTTCAAGCTCTTCTCTCATGGCAAAACAAGATCCTTCCATCGGCCGCCACTGGTATGTGATCCATACATACTCCGGATATGAAGATGCCGTAAAAAAAGCCCTTGAACAGAGGATTGAGTCAATGGCAATGCAGGATTATATATTTGAAGTCGTAATCCCCAAAGAAAAAGTACTTTCCGTAAAAGCCGGAAAACAAGTAATCGAAGAAAAAAAACTCTTTCCCGGATATGTACTCGTAGATATGATCGTCACCGACGCCTCCTGGTTCGTCGTCCGAAATACCCCGAACGTAACGGGATTTGTCGGTTCAGGGAATACTCCTGTACCAGTTCTTCCCGAAGAATTCGGGATCATAAAACGCCGTATGGGAGCAAAAGAACCCTCTGCTGACATCCAACTCAAAAAAGGTGATTTGGTCACTATAAAAGAAGGTCCGTTTGTAAATTATGAAGGCTTAATTTCCGAAGTTTCCCCCTCAAAAGCAAAAGTAACCGTCATGGTTTCCATATTTGACCGGGAAACACCGGTAGAACTAGACTTTAGCCAAGTAGTGAAGAAGATATAACAACCCAATCTCAGTCAACATAAAAAATCCATAAACCTTAACTCTAAATCTCATGGCACCTAAAAAGCCATTCACAGCCAAATTCAAAATCCAACTTCCCGCAGGAGGAGCCACTCCGGCCCCGCCCGTAGGGCCTATCCTGGGACAACATGGAATTAATATCCAAGCTTTTTGTTCCACTTTTAACGAAAAAACATCAGACAAGAAGGCCGAAGGAGTTATCATCCCAGTAATTTGTTACATTTTTGCAGATAAATCATTCGAACTTGAACTAAAGACCCCTCCTGCATCAGTGTTAATAAAAAAAGAACTCGGCCTTCCCAAAGGATCCGATAAACCGAACACCGAAAAAGTAGGAAAAATAAACAGAGATCAACTAGAAAAAATAGCAGAAATTAAAATGCCGGATTTAAATGCAAACGACATGGACGCAGCAGTAAAAATTATTGCAGGAAGCGCCCGACAAATGGGGGTAGAAGTTGCATTGTAGTTTGAATTTTTATTCCTAAACTAGAAATTAATTCTCCTTCTGTGGAAGCCACTAAGGCGCTACCTACCACTTAACCCTCATCCAATGACTCGTTCCAAGTCCATTCGCGCAGCCTACGAAAAAATAGATAGTGAAAAACAATATTCTCTTAACGAAGCTGTTGATTTAATGGTAAGTCTTTCGACTGTCAAATTTGACCCAACGGCAGAAATTCATTTCACACTCGGCACTGACCCAAAACACGCAGATCAACAAGTCAGAAGTACTGTGACACTTCCCCATGGAACCGGAAAAAAAGTCCGGATTGTAGTTTTTTGTTCCGATGAAATGGCTAAAAAAGCAAAAAACGCAGGAGCGATAGAAGCCGGAGAAGCAGATTTAATCGATAAAGTTGCTAAAGGCTGGACAGACTTTGACGTTGCTGTTGCTACCCCCGACATGATGAGATCCCTGGCAAAGATCGCCAAAATACTCGGTCCTAAAGGATTAATGCCAAACCCTAAAGCTGGAACTGTAACTCCCGATATAGAAAAAGCAGTAAAAGAATTATCAGCCGGTCGGATAGAATTTCGAAACGATAAAACTGCAATAATCCATACTATCTTCGGAAAATTAAGCTTTGGAAATGAAAAACTCGAAGAAAATCTAAAAGCCATGATAAAAGCCGTTCAAGATGCAAAACCAAGCGGAGTAAAAAGGATTTATATTAAAAATATAACTATAAATTCAACAATGGGAGGGGGGATTAAGATAGAATTATGAGAGAAATTATTACATCATAGTAAGAATTTTGCTGGTTTTAGTCCCTCTATCTGCTGCACCAAAGGTAAATCCTCTATATCCACCTTCCCCACATACAAATCCTCAATTTTTCCTCCTTTTTTTAGGAATTTCTTCACCATTCGACTTCCCACAAAATAAAGGGAATCCTTCGTAAATGCAGTATGGATTTTAGTGTCTTTTAAACCCCTTTTAGATTTTACACATAACTTCCAAGCAAGGTTGTCATCGATATTATGAGTAGTTTTTAAAAAATGGAACAAATCCTGGAAAGACATCCTTTCCGCCATATAAATAGCCACAACCAATAAAGCAGGTGTCAAAAATTTATCTCCCAAATCAAGGTTTAATTCGTTCTGATTCCATATAGCCAGCCCTTCCTCAGTCCTTAAATAATTAGCTGTTCCTCTTTCAAAAATACGAAAAGGCTGCAGTTTACCGTTTTCATAGCGAAAAACATGAGTCCCTATTTCATGAGCAAGCAAGGCCTTCAAACGGTTAAGCCGAAAAGTAGCCCCTTTTCTTAGCAATATAAAATTCTTCTTGGAAACCTGAATATCAGAAACACTATCATCCAATACTTTTATTTTCCAATGGGATAACTTTTTTAAAACCAAAAATTCATTCAAAACCTCCATTGCCTTTTTCAAATCCAATTCTGGGCTTTTATCCGGAACCGAGTCATCAGAATTTTCCTTCAAAAATGTAAGAGCGCTTCGATATAAGGATTGCGATACACCGCCAAATACTTTCTTGGAAAAGTCCCCAAACTCAATAGACCCCATATGCTCCAAAAGATTTAATTTTGCCTCAATGACATCAATTTTCTGAATATATAAAGGAAGAAGGAAATGATCAGCTTCACGCGGGATTTTTCTTAATTCATTTCGAAGATACTCGAATTCGAAAGAAGGCTCGCGATATAAAAAACGAGGAGAGAAATTCGGCTGAGAAAGAAAAAGAGCTTTCTGTTCAGCTAAATTTTGCGGGTTCAAACATGATAAAAGTTTTATTTTTCCATCAAGTTCACATACTTTTTCATCAATATTCTTAATGATTTTTTCATCAAGATTAGCCGTTAGAAGAGTAGGATTGAGATCCAATTTTTTATTAGGATCAACATAAAAATCTTTTAAAAATTTCCCGGATAGTATTAAATCCGCACCAGAAACAGATTTTTTTTCAACCGGAAGTTTCAAACGTTTCCCTTCGATCGATAAATCCATAATTGAACCATCATAATACTTCGGAATAATAAAATTTTCTTTTGCCAATAGGTCCACCTTAGCAGTAAGAGTCTGGGGTTTGTCACCATAAAGTATCACCGGCTCAAAAATACCAATCACCGGTTTTTTATCCATTTTTTCCTCCGTACGGGAAGAAGATTTTCGAGAAAATAAAGTTTTAGCAATCCTGAAGCCATCCTCAGGGGACGCAACTTTCAAATCCGCAACCTTTTCCAGCCTGGCACGCATAGGGATACGATTTGCAATTTGGATTTTTAATCCTGTTCTGGCATTTAACTCAAGGACCTTCACATCTGATTTAGTAACCACCAAATCAACACCAAGAAATCCTATTTTTGAAAAATTTTGAATTTTACAAACAGTTAAAAGAATTTCATCCCAAAAAGGGACTTGAAACCCAACCGTACTCTGCCCATTCGGCATTTTTTTTACAAACTTCGAATAATACGCCCCCCCCGTAGTAACACCCGTCCCAATATCAACCCCCAAACCAATAGCACCAAGTTCCATATTAGCTTTTCCATCAGATTCATGAGTAGGAACACGGAGCATAGCCAACACAGGAACACTATTAAAAACCACCACACGGATATCAGGAAGCCCTACATCAGATAAATTTCGAAAATCAGGATGAGGTTCCAGTTTTTCCTCAAAAATAACCTGGTCATAAACCCCCGAGATAGAATATTTACCCTCCAGTATATCAATACAATGGCGATAAAGAAATTCCTCATCAAGCTTCTTACCCGAAACCGTTACCCATAAATTATTTTTTTTCTCCCGAATAACCAAAATTCCACCCCCCGCGTAACCTTTATTTGGTTTGATAACAAAAGAAGCCGGAAGGGATTCAAAAAATTCATGGGATAATTGTGTGTGGTTTTTAACCGTATGAAAAAGCTTCGCAACGCCTATACCACGAGACCCCAAAAAATGCTTGGTAAAAATCTTATTATCCGCGAATTTTTTATCTGCCGCAGAATTATACTTCGAAATATAAGAAAAATTTCGCGCATTCATACCAAGAATTCCAGAGGCATTTTTAAAAAACATAGTAATACTTTAGCCTTTCATTTGCATTTATCAAAATAATAATGTAAAATATTAAGATTTATTTTAAAAAAATTATGAATAGAAAACAATATCTTATCAGCCTGGTAGAAAAAAGAACCAATGATATCGGTGATTTAAAAAATAAAATCATAGATCAGATAGACTTGTTCAGCGACAAGCAGATTGAAAAACTAATCGGCTCCTTTGAACGATCAAAAGAACGCAGAAAAAGAATCGCAGCAGGAGAAGCACACGCAGTACTCGAAGAACTGAAAACAGAAAAAGCAAAGCGAAAGCAAAAAGAAAAAGCAAATCAAATGAAAGCATTAAAAGAAAGGGAAGAAAAACAAACATCTCATGATGAAATGGAAGCAGAAGCATTACTGCAAGAACTGGAAGATATTACTGATAATAACGATAAAAAATAAATAAAATGAAAAATTTATTTCATGATTTCGATAATTGGAGAGTGAGTAGATATGTGTTTCAGGGGACTATTGAAATCCCTGAATCAGGAGAACAAACAACAGAAAGTAATGAGAAGAAAGCACAAAAAGAAAAGAGAGTGTGTGAAAATGCGGATACTATTCAACTACATAAAGAAGCAAGTACAATTGTAGAAGCTCCTCAAAAACTAATAGAAAAAAATCAAACCAAATTATTAAACACCGTTCTCAACAAAATAAAAGGCGTGGGACAAGGTCTGCACGCAGAAGTCGCCGATTGGACAGAAGAATTCCCCTTTATGCTGGCTGGAGATGAGATTCAGTTAGACATGAAAAATAAGCCGATATTTAATGGTATATTCAAGGGAGACTGGATAGATACTAACTTAAGAGACCTTACCTTATTTACCAAAGACAAAATCGATCCGAATGCTTTAGGCTTTGATAGCATGGCCGAAGTAGTTGAATTTTTAAATGAGAAGGATAACAGAAAAGAAATGAAAGCAAAACTCGAAGCAGGAGGCAGTTTTACTCCACCTGCACCTCCCCCAGCACCTCAACCTCCCTCTACTCCTACAGAAGAACAACCTCAATCCCCTGCTAAAATCGAAACAGCTGCCGAAACAACCGAAACAGAAGTAACTGCACCCGGAGAAGCAGTACGGGGAACTGAAGGTCTGCCGATAGGTGAAGATATTTGGAAGACAAAAGCACAAAACGAACGAGCCGGAGAAATCGCAAAGCAGACATACAAGGTACACGAAGTATCATACGGAGATACTGCCGGATCCGTTGTGTCAGGAATAATCAAGGGAAATAAAGATTTAGGACTGAAATTCAGCTATAATCTTCCTGTTGATTATCAAAGCACAAGATTAGGTGATAAACCGACCCCAACAGTCCTGGGAGACACCAATCTTATTTACCCGGGACAACGTATTTGGATTGAAGAGGGAAAGATAATAATTGCCGATGGAGGGCCGGAGAAAGCTGCAAAACCTAAGCCGGAACCTGTAGTTGAAAAACCACCAGTAATAGAAAAACCTTTAGAAATTTTAACCGATGAAGGGGAACCTGCTACAACAACGGAAAAATTAGCAAAAATTAGATCTGATGTAGATGTACGAGATTTAGAACCTGGAGAAAATTTAGAAGAAGAGAGAAAAGAAGCAATAAGAGCAGAAGAGGCGGTATTGTCGGATTCTAAAAATCTGGAAGATCTAACTGAGGAGCAAATAAGAGGCGATAGAAAAGACGCTCTTAAATTAAAGAAATCTTGGGATGACGAGATAGGGGAAACCAGAGTAGATATGAAAGTTCTTAATACTAACAAAGGAGAAAAACCGACAATAAGTCCTATTTTTGATCGGATAATTCCCGGTGAGTTTTTAAAAGATGGATTAAAAATATTTATGCGTATTGATACTCCGGCAGATGGAATAACAAAAACTCCAGGCCAATCGCAAGAAGAATATGATAATTATATTAATAATTTAAAACACACAGTTCATATTAGCTTTGACCCTGATGCATTAAAGAAAATAGATAGTGAATTTCGTTTTTTGGGTGATTCGGGACTAGATAATGAATATCTATTTAAAATTGACCATACCGCAGTATTTGCAGGAGTTAATTTAGATAACCCGGCAGCCACAAAAAAAGCTGTAGAGATATTCTTAGAAGAACACTCTGCTGCCGTTCGTTCAGAAATATGGTTACAGAGTATTAATAATATCAGTGAAAAGAAGAGACTTGATAAGCCCGAAACAAATAGATTGCAATCAAATTGTGTAGAACGATTTTTAGAATCAAAGGGAGTTGATTTCAGTGAATTGGATATTGATGAAGCAGAAATAGGTAAGAAATTAAAAGTAACTCCACATGGGTTTGAATTTGGATTAGATGTAGCTGGATTGGATTGGGGGTTTGGTGAAAATGATCCAAAAATAAAAATCGAGAGAGTAGATGGAGAATTAGGTCAAGCGAAAATGACTATTGAAGGGTATGGTGTTAATTTTAATGCAATGAATCTGTCTTCGAGCACAATAAGTGAAAGAATTAATAAAGCAAGAACAGGTGGAAATTATGAAATCAGAGATAAATATCAAAAGAATCTTATGGATATATTTGAGAAAGGAAGACTTGATGCATTGGTGAAATTGTCAAAAGAAGACCAAGAGGATGAAACAGAAGAATTAACACTAGCTAAGAGATTTGTCAAAAATTTAAAAGATGAGATAAAGAACGACTATTCAACAATTGTAGTACCTGGAGCAAATTTCCAGCAAGGCATAAAAGATGCTATAGCTGGCGGGAAAAAGTATAAAAATAATATAGTGGGATTGAGCGGCTGGGGGATATGAGAATTAGTTGGTTCAATAGTGCTGCATGTCCGCCGTAGCTCGTAGAGCGAAGGGGAAAAAGCCTATTGAACCAACTGAGCATTCTTGCAAAAACCAATAATCATAATTACAATCCACTCAAACTCCAAATTCCATGAAAATCCTAAACACCCTCGCAAAAAAATTCCAAGAGATTCAAGAACTACGAAAAAGATACGAAGAAAATAAAGAGGAAAAAGAAGCCCGGCAACAACTCGAATCCGGAAAAACCACGGAATCATCCCAAACAATGACCATAGATATTTCCGCCAAAACATTAATTAAAATTATTCTTATTTTTGCTTTATTTTTAGCCCTTCAACAAATATTCTTCCAGCTTCAAAGCATTTTAGTAATAGCCGCCATTTCATTCTTTCTAGCCATTGGTCTTTCCCCTGTAGTTGCTGCCATAGAATCATTTAAAATTCCGCGCCCACTAGCTATCTTGATTTTATATTTAGTCTTCTTTGGAGGCCTAGGAATATTATTTGTAAAAATTATTCCCATTTTAGCGGAACAATTACTTGCGATTGCCTCTGATGTAAGTTCATTTATTTTTAACAGCAGTTCCGACACGGCTTGGTTCAAAGGAGTTTTTAAAAATATAGATACAGGAATTGATGCCAAATCCATACAGGATTGGATTGCAAATAATTTAACAGTCATTTCAAAAAACCTTCAATCAGCCGCAGGATCAGCTTTTGGCATTATGACAAATGTATTCAAAGGAGTATTTAACTTTATTTTTGCTCTCGTACTGCTATTTTTCATCCTCCTTGAACGCGAACAAATCGCGGAATTCGCACTATCTCTCTTCCCATCAAAAGACAGAAGATATCTCGAAATAAAATCTAAAATCGTACAAAAGAAAATGTCCGCATGGTTTAAAGCCCAAATAATACTGATGTTATCCGTAGGATTTTTTATGTACGCAGGGATGAAAATTTTGGAATGGACTATTGGAATGCAATATGCAGCAACGATTGGTCTACTAGCAGGGTTTATGGAACTGTTTCCTTACCTAGGAGTACTATTTACCGGAATTCTAGCAGGCGTTGTCGCATTAAATATCTCCTGGGTAGCTTTTGTAGCCGTTGTTATCTGGATAATTGTTACTCAGTTTTTAGAAGGAAATGTTTTAGTTCCTATGGTAATGGAAAAAGTAGTAGGGATTTCTTCCGTAGCTACATTACTTGCCCTTTCCATCGGAGGTGTATTAGGATATGCCGTAGGTGGCGTACCTCTTTCAATTATGGGAATGATTTTCGCCGTTCCTATAGCAGCCTCGATTTCAATCTTTGTAGATGAGTATGTTCAGAAAAAGAAGTAATTTTCGCAAAGAATTCATCTCCTCTACAATCACTATAAAACTCGACACGATAAGATGAAAAAATACACTCGATTTCTTTTTTTTGTGACGGCAAAAATTCCAACCATAATTCCTGAAAATGAATATTTTTTTTTTGAATTTGTCGAGCAAAAACACGAATACATTCAAGACCGTCCTGACCAGAAAAGACCGCATTTTTAGGTTCTTTCAAAACTTCCGGTGAAACATCAACCTTTATCGGAACATAAGGGAGATTTGCAATAATTATGTCGAAATGAGTAGAGGAGGGGACTTGAGAAAATAAATCTGACTGAAAAAAGTCAATATTTACATTATAAAACTCAGCATTTTTTTTCGCTAATTCAAGAGCTGCCCCGGAAATATCAATGGCCCTAATACTTGCATTTTTAAATTTCTTAGCACAAAAAAGAGCAATAACCCCACTGCCAGTTCCAACATCCAGAATACTATGAGGAATAAAATTCCGCGGTGCATCAATAATTTTTTCGCATAAAATCTCTGTTTCATCCCGAGGAATAAGCACATGCTCATTTACCAGAACATTAAAACCGCCCCACTGCTTAAAACCAGTAATATATGCCACAGGAATTCTCCTCCTTCGCTCAAAAACCCAATAAAAATATTTTAATATTTGAAAAACAGAAAATTTCCTGCAGGAGTTTATTTTTATATAAACACGATCCACACCCAAAAGAGCCGCACACAAAACCTCGGCCTCAAGACGCGGACTATCCAAACATGACAAAAAAACAGTTGCAAAACGAACTACATGCTCAATCTTAACCATTCAACCATTTACAAAGTTAACTCAAAAACTCCTTCATCCTATTATCCTTCCTATGACGTTCCCTCATAACAGCAGCCATACGAACCTTCCTTTTCGTCGGCTTTTGGACAAAATAACGACCCGCCCTTGAAGCCTGCATCAACCTTCTAGATTTTACACGATTAGAAAATCTTTTTAGTTGTTTATCACTAGACTCCCCCTCTTTTTTTACTACCTTAATCATAATTAAATTATTTAAATCTTAATGAATTTTATTGCTCTCCTAAAATTTGTCAATAAAAACATTGCCAACATTGCCAACATTATCAGAATAACTAAGCTCTAAGTTCTAAGTTCTAATTACAATGTCCATCCAAGTCCTCCCTCCTAAAATCGCCGACCAAATCGCCGCCGGAGAAGTAGTTGAACGCCCAAGTTCCGCCGTAAAAGAACTAGTGGAAAATGCTATTGATGCAGGAGCACAAAACATTGAAATATTCATCAAAAGTGGAGGCAAAAAACATATTGAAGTCCGAGATGACGGAAGAGGCATGGAAAAAGAAGATGCCAAAAAATGTTTTCTCCGTCACGCAACATCAAAAATTAAACACATTGATGATTTATTTTCCATACAAAGTTTCGGTTTTCGGGGAGAAGCCCTGGCGGCACTCTCCGCTGTATCTGATTTTGAACTTTTAACAAAAACAGCCACTTCTAATGCAGGAACAAAAATCAATATCAGCGCCGGAAAACTGGAAGACATATCATCGGCACCGGCCAACACAGGAACACACATAATAATTCGCGACCTATTCTTTCCCACCCCAGCACGCCTCCAATATCTCAAAACAGAAGAAACAGAATATCGAACAATATTAAATGAAATCATTAGCTTTGCATTATCAAAACCAGAAATCGGATTCAGGTTATTTAAAGAAGGAAAACAAACACTGGATTTTCCGAAAACTGAAAATCACATATCACGCATTCAAAAAATTTTAAAGAACGAAGAAAATGATTTACTCAAAACAAAACATGAAAATTCCGGATTAAAAATTACAGGTTTTATCAGCCGTCCCGAAAAATGTGCTAAAACTAAAAAACATCAATATTTATTTGTAAACGGAAGAAGAATCGAAGACTTCCGGTTGAACTTTGCCGTTCGAGAAGCATACCGACAAAGCTGCGGTATCGAAAAACACCTCCATCCTGTTTTTGTGCTCTATCTAAAACTCGACCCCATACTAGTGGATGTAAATGTCCATCCCCGGAAACTGGAAGTAAAATTTTCAGAACCCGGAGAAGTATTTTCGAATGTAAAAAAAGCGGTTATTTTTGGGTTAGAGAAAGGAAATAAGTCAATTGGAATATCATATAAACCCCAATACACATCTCAACCACGACACGCCAGAATGAGTAATAAATTTTCGGAGCAAATGTTTGGGCCGAGTTTTGCGGAAAAAAATGTAATCAGAAATGAAGATCAACTTTCAAATTTCTCATTCGAGTCCGAGCGAAGCTCTTCCCTCAGAGTCGAGAACAAGCTTAAAACTTCAAACTTCAAAACAAGTGAACAGCCTCCAGTAACCAATCGTCAAAAAGAACAGGAAACAAGAGGAAATTTAAAACTCATCGGACAATTAGCCCGAAAATACATCCTTGCCGAATCCGAAAACGGACTATTTATTTTCGACCAGCACGCACTCCATGAAAGGCAAAGATTTGAAAAACTATACGCAGAATATGAAACAAAAAAAATCTGCATCCAAAAGCTGCTTTTAAGTGAGAAAATAAGCATGCCGGAGGCAGAAATTTCCATATTACAAGAAAACACAGAAGAATTAGCCGGTTTAGGGTTCAAAATCAAATTCCCAGACGCCCAAACTCTCGAAATAACTGAAATACCTATATTAATGGCCAAAGAAAACCTTCAAATTCTAATTCAAGATTTAATAAACTACTTTGAAAACGAAAAAATAGCAGAGCACTCCGTCCAAAAATTACTCAGAAAAATCCTGGAAAGCCGAAGCTGTCGAGAGGCCGTAATGTTCGGAGATCAACTTTCCCCAGAAGAAATGCAAAAACTTCTTGATGATTTTTCGACAACAAAATGGAACCTCCTCTGCCCACACGGACGTCCGAACCATGTTTTTTGGGGATTTGAGGAATTGGATAGGAAATTTCACCGATGACAAATAACTGACATTACCAAGAACTAAGGCCGACAGGCCTTGCTTTTTAGCTATACGAAAACGATAACCTTCGAAAAAGCGAACGATCAAAAAAGTTG
>CAYVJW010000009.1:0-25500 GCA_964451885.1 uncultured Candidatus Peribacteria bacterium
TTAAGTTTTATGTCAATCTGAAATTCTCTAGCGCTGTAAAAAAGGAATTACCCAAAAAAATATCAATGGGAACGATTTGCATTTCTGACGAATAGAAGTACATATATGCTGCGTTCTTTTACAATTTTTTCTGTCCAATTCCCATAACAAAAGGAGGCGAGTGTCCAATGAAATGGCTACTTTCTCAGGTCACATCGATCATGGTCTTTGCTTTAATATGTGTACAGATCAGCTGGGCATCAACGGAAGTATTTTATGAGGGCTGGCCTTATGTGGTAAAAAAAAACGATGATGGAATTTGCAGGTTGGATATTTTTCCCAAGGTTCGGCCTGTGGTGGTGCTTGGTTTGTTTTCAGAAAGGTATCGACATGAGATTCATACTAGCAAAATTATCGGAAAAATTCCCGATGGAGAGAGTCTCATGCTTACCTTTTATAAAAAGACAGGGGAACCTACGCAGATGATGATCCCTTTTGTTCCAGAGAGAGCAGGAGAATCTCGGTATTTTTTTAAACGGTATCTGAGCTCTTCTCCAAATCAGCTTCTGCTAACGAAGGTTCAAAATGCCTACCAAATGGGTATTGGTCTTCGTACGGAACGAGGGTGGTGGCATTTCTTGATGCCTCTTACGGGAAGTGCCAAGGCTATTGAGATGTTAGAAGGATGTCAAAACTTGGGAGTGAATCCCTAAACTTTTCGCGACTGTAACCGATGAAGGTGTATTGTCGTGAGGTTGGAGATGTTTTAAGGGGAGAGGATCACTATGACGATTCTCTTCTCTTTTTTAATCTTGCCTCTTGTATCTTGAATCTTGTATCTTGTTTTCGTGAAAACAATCCTCTTCCGCGGTGGCGTCTTACTTGGGATATCAGCCATAGTCTCCAAGCTCTTTGCTCTCTGGCGGGACAGGCTTTTTATTGAATTATTTGGGGAAGGGGAAAAAGTAGACCTTATTTTTGCGGCGTTTCGGATTCCGGATTTTTTCTTTTATTTGTTGGTGGGAGCTACGGTTTCTACTCTTTTTATTCCTCGAGTGGCGGAGTTGAAAGATGATTCGATTCAGTTTTTCTCGAGCTTTCTTTGGGGGGTTGCGGTTCTTTTTGGGATTTTGTGTGGGATGGGGGTATTGGGGGCGGAGTTTTTGATTCCTCTTTTTGCTGGCGGATTTTCGGAGGCTTTGCGTTCAGAGATGTTGCTGCTTACCCGAATGCTCTTTGGTTCAGTTTTTTTATTGTCTTTATCCTCTGTTTTTTCAGCTTTTTTGCAGTATCATCATCGTTTTTTTTCAATTGCTTTAGCGCCGGTCTTTTATACTGGGGGCATGTGTCTGGGGCTTTTCTTTTTGCGTGCTGATTTTGGTATTTTTACGGTTGGATTGGCGGCTGTTTTTGGTGCTTTTTTGCATCTTTTGATAACGGTGGGGAACTTTTTTCGGACCGGGGGACAGATCGGGTTTTTCTGGAAAAAACCGGTTCACGCCTGGAAAAATTTTCAAGGAGATTTTTTACGGCGGGTTCTTAATAATACTGCTTTTCAGATTAATCAGACTTTGGACATAGTTATTGCGAGTTTTCTTTTGGCGGGGTCGGTGGCGGCTTTTTCTTTGGGGAGCAATCTGGGGCATTTTTTACTTTCTATAGTTGGGTTTTCTGCGGCCAATTCGGCGTTTCCGCGTTTGGTGAAGGCAAAAAATGATTTTTTGGCGCAGAAGAAAATTCTTTGGGAAAGTGGGAAATGGATTTTGTTTTTTTGTGTGCCGGCGGCGGTGATTTGTGCTGTTTTTTCCCAGGAGGTTCTGCAGCTTGTTTTTAACCTGGAAGGGGTAATTCTGGAAAAAACAAGGATGGTTTTTTTCTGGACGGTCATATCTTTACCGGCTGCTTGCGTGATTCCTCTTCTTGCGCGTTTCTTTTTAGCCAACGATGATACGGTGACTCCTCTTTGGATTAATTCTTTTTCCCTTGCTTGTGCTACGGTCTTGGCAGTGGTTTTGAGTTTATGGATTTTGCCTCCTGAGACGGCTGTTTTGGGGTTGGCGTTTGGAAATTTTACGGCGAATTTTTTGTCTGCGATATTGTTTGCAGTGGTGTTGGGAAAGAGACTAAAAACTGTAAATTTGAAATAAACTGGGTTTTAAGGGAAAATATAAGTATGAAGAATCTTCTCTTTCTCTTGTACATCTTCTGTTTCTTCTTCGGAAATGCTGTAGCTGTAGAAAAAGAACCTCTCCGAGCGGAGGATTCTATAGTGGTAGAGGCAGGGAAAGTAGTGGGGACTGGAATCCTTTCTGATGTGGATGGGACTATTTTTCTGGAGTTTTTACGGGATCTTCGGGTGGTTACTGCCAGTGGTAAATATGGTTCACAGGGGGGACTGCTTCCCAGTTTTGAGGGTGAGATTCTTCCTCCCGAGATAATAGAACCTCTCTTGGAGCCTCCTCGTGCGCGTATGCGTGAAATTTTGACTTTTGAACTTTTAACGGATTCCGGGGAGGATGTTGCTTTTTTGGAACGTTTTACTGTCATGAAGACAAAACACCGGATCAAAGAACTGATAGAAAACCCCAACCAGGCTGTATACCGGGCAGGAGCGACTTTGCTTACCAAAATTGATGAGGTGGACGAGATAGGAAAGCCGGCTCTTTGGGAATTTCAGAATGATGAAAATGAGTGGAGACGCCTTGGGGGAAAACTGGAGGATTCTGAGGAAGATAATATACAAATATTTTCCAGTTTAATTTCGAGGAGCGGAATTTATGCGGTTTTTGATGAAAATCCTCTTCCGTCTTTTGAACCTGCTTTTCCTGTGGATCAAATCGAAATGGTAGAAATGTCTCCGTTTCCGAGTGTTGAAGTGTCTCCGGAAAATGCTGATTTGTCGGATATGGAAGACTTGGGGGAATTGGAGGCTTCTCCTGCTTTACCGTTAGGGGTAGAAGGAGAGAGTACGCTGGTAGTACCCGGGATAGCTGTTCCGGAACTTTCTGGTTTGCCAATTCGGGGAGGGGTAGAAGTTTCTCCGGTTCTTGAAGAATCGGAAGAGCTCGTCCTCGACTCTGAGGGAAGAGATTCGCTCGGACTCGAACGAGTGGGGGCTGTTCCGACTGAAGGGAGGGTTTCGGTTATTTCTCCGGAAGTAGGAGGAGCAGAACGAGAGAGGGAAATCGCGGAAATTGCGGCAGAAGTTCCGGAAGGATCTACTCTTCCAACTACCGGAAAAAAAGAACCATATAAGTTTCCGTGGGGGATTATTTTGGCGATTGGGGTTTTGGTGGGGTGTGGGTATTTGGCGATTAAAAAGGCGTAGGGGTTTTTGTTATTTTCCCAAACCCGCAAAACGGCACCAACACTTCCGGCACATCCACCGATCCATCCTCATTCTGAAAATTTTCCAAGATCGCAATCAGTGGACGGCTGGAGACGGCTGTTCCGTTCAGGGCGTGGGCGTATACGAGTTCTCCGTTTTTTTTGCGGATTCGGGTGTTTAATCTTCTTGTCTGGAAATCTGTGCAGATTGAGGTGGAAGTCATTTCGCGGTATTTGTCTTGTCCGGGGAGCCAGGCTTCGAGATCGTATTTTTTTGTAGCTGAGTTTCCCAGGTCGCCGCAACAGACGTCAACTAATTGATAGGGGATTTTTAGCGCTTGAAGAAGATCTTCTTCAACTTTTCGGATTTTTTCGTGCATTTTTGCCGAGTCTTCCGGCAAGCAAAAAATAACCATTTCTATTTTTTCAAATTGGTGGACCCGAAGGATTCCTTTCATATCTTTTCCGTAACTTCCGGCTTCGCGGCGGAAACAGGGAGAATAGGCACAAAACTTTTTTGGCATGTCTTTTTCTTCCAAAATCTCTCCCGCATAAAAACTGGTCATGGGAACTTCGCTCGTTCCGATCAAATATAAATCATCCTCTCCGGGATTTATGACATAATTTTCTTCTCTATCCAGATATCCGGTCCCGTAGATTGCTTCTTTTCTGGTCAAAAAAGGAGGGATTGTAGGGGAAAACCCTTTTTTACTCACTTCCAAAAATGCCCAGTTCATTAATGCCATTTGGAGCAGGGCCAGTTCATTTCGCAAGAAAAAAAACCGGGATCCTGAAATCTTAGCCGATCGTTCCAAGTCAAGCAGGTCTAAATCTTCTGCTATTTCCCAGTGTTCTTTCGGCTTGAAGTCGAATTTTCTGATTTCCCCCCATTTTTCAAGGACTATGTTTTCTGTATCATCTTTCCCATCTGGGGCTTTTGGGTGAGGGGGATTGGGGAGGGATTCCAGGATTTCTTTGACTTGGTGTTCGGCGGTTTCCAGTTCTGTTTCCAGTACTTTTTTTTCTTCAGCAATTACTTTCATTTCCGAGAGAACTTTTTCTTTTTTGGTACCGGAAAGTTTGGGGATTTCTTTTGAAACCTGATTTTGTTGCTGTTTAAGGCTCTCGGTTTTTTGAAGCAGTTTTCGTTTGGAAGTATCGGCTGTCAAGAGTGCGTCAATCTGTGAGGGATAGATGCCTTTTCGGGCTAAGGATTTTTTGAAATCATCGGGATTTTGGCGGATGGCTTTTAGGTCAAGCATGGAGAAAAGAGTTAAAAGTTAAAAGTTTATAAAGTTCACAAACTTAATAAACTTTCAACTTGTTTAATTATTCTTTTTTAGGAAATTTGTGCAATTATTTTTATCTATACTGTTTTAACGCCTTCGTAACGTTTCCTCAATTTTCTCTTCTTCTGTCATTGGTATTATTTCAGAAGGTTGGTCTGATCCCGGGTACAAAGGTTTTCCGGAATGAGGATTGAGGCCTTTCTGACGATAAGCAGCATCACATATGCTTAGTGCATCCACAGCACTTTCTACATTTCTCAATACTTTATCAAAATCAACGATACTAGTATCGGCACTTTCTCTTTCATTACCTTCAGGATTTTGAGTTTCAGACATTTTTAAATTGTTTAAAAAATATTATAGTGGTTGGTTTATAAACATAATTTTTATGGGATGCAAATTTTTTTTAATCTAACAACATCTAAAGTTCAGGCCCCGAAATTCACTTCGGGGCCTGTTAAGGTTCTTGGACGGTTCTTCCTTTCTTAAGTCGTTTAGACTGCCAGCGCTCATACTTGACTACCTGGTATTTTCCCCAGCGAATAGGGCCGGAGAGCGTTCTTACCAGTTTCCTATGTTTCTTTAGACCTTTCCCGAGGATAGTTTCTCCGCCAATTCCGATTACTTTTCCTTCGATCCCAAGCATCCTCATGAGCCACTTTGGAGGTTTGGGAAATTTGGGGAAAGGAAAGACGAGAAGCAACATGCCGGCGCCGATTCCGGAGAACAAGAAGGCAATGACCATTGCCCATTTCAGGGATGGGGGGGTTTTCTTCCATCGGACGATAAGGATTCTTATTTTTCTTCTTAGTCCGTGTTTTTTGTCAATGAGCCAGCGTCTGAGCGATGGAATTAGGAATGGGAGGGCAAAGATAAGGATGGAGATTATGACTTTTCCTATTGTTCTTTTCAGAAAAAGTAGTCCAAACCAGTGCCATTTTCTACGGGTGAATATTTCCCAGATCCATAATGTCGCTAGGATCAATCCTTTCCAAAGTGCTTTCACCAAAGCTTTCAGAAGATCAAAGATGATGACGAATATGTTGAACATGTCGATTCCGTACGTGTGCATCAGAATTCCTATCAGGTAAAAGAGGAATACAAGATGCACGATGACTGTCCATTTGAGCATACTGGGATTGGTCCAAAACGTTTTTTTCAATTTTTTATTCCTCCTTTCTGTGTGAACCGTCATGGCAAAGAACGTGTGCGGACGGGTTGGGTAATTTTTGGATTACAACTTGTCCAGCTTGATACTAATACGAAAAAATAAAGAAAAGTCAATGGTGAAAAATAGTAATTTGACTAATTATAAAAATTACATTAAACATAAAATACTTTGAAGTAGAAATATTTTTTATCTTCAAAATCGTTCTTTGATATTTCGGTTTCACGATATTTTTTTCAAATACACTCTTCAAAAGGGAGATGGACAATGAAGAATAGCACAAAATTTCTGGTGATACTCTTTCTTTTTTGTTGGGGAGGGTATCCTCTGGTTTCAGAGGGGAGGACAGAAACTTCCCTCCAAATGAGAGAAGAGAGTTTGTTGCAGGATCGAGGGTTTCGAAGCCTTCGGTTTTCCGGCGGGATTGCAGAAATGATGAGTTCTCTGCCAAAGGAAAAGGAATTGGTAGTGGCGGTGAGTAGGATCTTTCCTTGTGCTTTTTTTACGGAGGATGGCGAAGTCAGGGGATTTTCCGCTGAGCTTTGGCAGGAAGTTGCCAGAGAAGGCGGGTGGAAATACCGGTTTGAGCATGTTCCTTTTGCTAAAAAGTTGGAAATGGTTCGCAGTGGTGCGGCTGATGCTGCCATTGGTTGTATCAGTACAACTTCGGAGCGGGAAGCTTTCCTTGATTTTGCAGGATCTACCATGAATTCCGGCTTGGTGACGCTTTCGCTTAAAGCTGATGCACTGTTGGATATCATCACTCCCAGGATTTGGAAATCGAGCATTCGGTTTTTGATTTTCAGTCTGGCATCAGCGTTTGTCTTGTGGTTGCTGGAAAGAAGGAACCCGAAATCTCCAATTAAAAAGTTTGGGGATGCTTCCACTTTGATAAGCTGCTCTTTCATTCTCAGAGGCCATCCACAGCTTTTCCCGGTGACTACACCGGGGAATTTGTTCCTTAATGCAGTCTCAGCGGCGGGGGTTGCTTTTTTCCTAACGATTTGTATTTTTCAAATTGGCCCCAGCCTTGTGAATGAGAAGCCGCGGGTAGACATAGAATCCAGCTTTGAGCTGGTGGAACACAGGGTGGCAACAAAGATTGGAACCGTCAGCCATGATTTTCTACTGGAGGTTGGGGTTGCTCCAGTATTGGTTTCGAACATCGAAGAGGCCTATGAGCTCCTCCAGAAAAAGAAAGTAGACCTGGTGATTTTCGATAAGCCAGTGATACACCAATACGCCAGAAAAAATACGGATGTTATGATCGTGGGACCGACTTTCATGCCGCATGACTATGCTTTCGCCTTTCCTCAGGGTAGTCCTCTGAAAGAAAAGGTGAATCAAGTTTTGCTCCAACTTAAGGAAAACGGTGAATTCGGCCGGATTTATCGGAAATGGTTTTCAAAAATCTGAAGTGAGATCGGTTGTGTTGGCACATTGTAATCTCTTCGCCCAGTGTTTGGGCGAAGGGATTTTTATTATCATTTTTAATTTATAATTTCTTCCCATGGCATTTCTTAAACTTCTTTCCGCTCTCGCATGGACACGGATCATTTCGTCCTACTCCGGAATATTTTCCCCCTAATTTTTCGGCGGTGATAGATCTTCCGGGAGTAGTGGTAGAGGTGAAGTGTGCTCTTTCTTCTATGTCGTATTCCCCCGTGTTTTCCAGAGCGGAGGAGATGGCGTTTTTATTTGTTTTTGCGTTGGAGTAGTCGGCTGCTTCAAATTCCAAATCCTGCTTGAATTCTATACGAAAAAGGTTTGATACGGCGGTCATGCGTATGTTTTCCAGAAGGCGTTTAAACATTTCAAAGGCTTCCTTTTTGTATTCCATGATGGGGTCTCTTTGTGCGTAACCTGAGAGTGCCACCCGGTCGCGCAGGTGGGTCATCTGGTCGATGTGGTCTAGCCATAATTCGTCAATTGATCGTAGGAGGATTTGTTTTGGGATTTGTTCTGCCATTTCTTCTGGTAAACCTTTCCGTTTTTCGTCCCACTGGCTGAGTAAAAAATTGGACAGTGATTCGACCATATCATCCCGGTGCTGAAAAGCTTCCAGCTCTTCGAAAGTGAGCGGTTTTGTTTTGGAAATATGGATGGAATTAACGGTTTCAAGAATTTCTTGCACGTTCCACGCGGGGCTTGCTTCCAGAGTGGGGGCGTTTGATTCGACTACGTGGGCGGCGAGTTCTTTGATCATAGTGTCCAGATCTTCGAGTATCGTTTCCGAGCTTAATAATTTCAGCCTTCGACTATAAATCTTTTCCCGATGAATATTCATGATATCGTCGTACTGGACGACGTGTTTTCTGGCGTCAAAGTGGAATCCTTCGATTTTTTTCTGGGCGCTTTCGACGGATCTGGAGATCATTCGGTTTTCAATGGCTTCGTCTTCCGGGAGGCCGAGGCTTTCCATCAGGCGTGCCATTTTTTCTCCTCCAAACCGTTTCATTAGGTCGTCTTTCATCGAAACATAAAACTGGCTGAATCCCGGGTCTCCCTGTCGTCCAGATCGTCCGCGAAGCTGGTTATCAATCCGCCTTGATTCATGTCTTTCGGTTCCCAATATTACCAGGCCACCGAGCTGCGTTACGCCTTCTCCGAGTTTGATATCCGTTCCCCGACCGGCCATGTTTGTGGCGATGGTGATGGCTTTTGGTTGTCCGGCATTGGTGACTATTTCGGCTTCCCGTTCGTGGTGTTTTGCGTTGAGTACTTCATGGGGGATGTTTCGGGAGGAAAGCAGGTGGGAGAGTGCTTCTGATTTTTCGATGCTGATGGTTCCGATGAGCACAGGCTGGCCTTTTTGGTGTAATTTTTCGACTTCATCGGCCAGGGTGGTGAATTTTCCCCTTTCGTTTTTGAAAATTTTATCTGGCATGTCCTGGCGGACCATGGGCTGATTGGTGGGGATGACGATGGTGTCGAGTTTGTATATTTTCGCGAATTCTTCGGCTTCTGTTTCGGCTGTTCCGGTCATGCCGGCGAGTTTTTCGTAGATTCGGAAATAGTTTTGGAAAGTAATAGTGGCGAGCGTCTTGGATTCTCTTTGGATTTCCACGTTTTCTTTGGCTTCGAGAGATTGATGAAGCCCGTCGGAGTATCGGCGGCCCGGCATTAGCCGGCCGGTAAATTCGTCGACTATGATCACTTGTCCGTCCCGTACCACGTAGTCTCGGTCTATTTCAAAAATTACTTCGGCTTTCAATGCCTGTTCGATGTGGTGGACTTCTTCGAAGCCGCTTTCGGTAAATATATTGCCTATACCGAGTAGTTCTTCCATTTTCTTTACGCCTTCTTCCGTTAAGGCGGAGGATTTGACTTTATGGTCGATGTTGTAGTGTTCATTTTCTTTCAGATGTGCGATGAGTTGAGAATATTGTGCGTATTTTTCGGTTGATTCTTCGGCCGCGGAAGAAATGATGAGGGGTGTTCTTGCTTCGTCTATCAAAATAGAGTCGACTTCGTCCACGATGGCGTAGTTGAGTTTTTTCTGGACGATGTTATCCGGGTTTTGTGCCATGTTATCCCTCAGATAATCGAAACCAAATTCATTATTAGTGCCGTAGGTGATATCTGATTGGTAGGCTTCTCGGCGTTCGTCGGTGGTCTTATCATTAATGATTACGCCGGTGCTCAGTCCGCAAAATTCGTACAGAGGTGTCATCCATTCGGCGTCCCGTTGGGCAAGGTAGTCGTTTACGGTGATCACGTGCACGCCTTTTCCGGTCAGGGCGTTTAGTATTACCGGCAGGGTACAGACGAGGGTTTTTCCTTCCCCGGTTTTCATTTCAGAAATCTTCCCCTGATGCAGTACCATGCCTCCGATCAATTGCACATCATAGGGGATCATTTCCCATTTGAGCGGTTTTCCGCGGACTTCAAATGATTTCCCAAAGATTCTTCGAGCGGCATTTTTGACTCCCGCGAATACTTCCGGAAGCATTTCATCGGTTTTTTCCGGGTTTTTAGTGAGGAACGCTTTCCATTCGGCAAACTTTTTCTTCAGGGCTTCATCGGTGCATTTTTGTAATTCAGCTTCGATATGGTTTATCTCGGGTACTGTTTTTTCAAGTTTTGCGATTTGTTTGACGTTGTAGTTGCCAAAGAGGGCATCGAGGAATTTTTGGATCATTGCTGGCAGATAGTAGCAGAAAAAATGTTTTTGGGAAGGTGAAGGCTTGCATTTTATAATAATTTTAGATAATATGAAAGGGATGAATTCTTACACTTTTAGCCATATTTCGTTCAAAGATTTACCGGATGAGTGGGTGAAGCGTTTGCGCTTGAAGAAAAATCGGCATTTTACAATTAGGATTGAGGTGGCGGAAGAACATTTAGAAGAACTACCTTCTGAGGAAAAAATCAGTGGTAAGTTGGTCAAGGCGGTGAAAGAAAGTGAGGCAAGTTATAAAGCGGGGAATTTTGTTTCTTGTGAAACAGAAGCGGATAGAAAAGCGCTTTTTAGGAAGTCTTGGAATGAGTAAATATCGGTCAAGTTTTTCTCAGGATTTTTTAAGGGATTTAAAAAAAATTAAATCTAATTTTGGGGTACAAATAAGATTGGAAAAGAAAATAGAGGAAATATTGGAAAATCCTCATCATTACAAAATATTACGTAATGTTCTAAAAAATCGCAGGCGGGCGCACATAGGAGAGTTTGTCCTTGTTTTTGAGGTTAAAGAAGATGTTCAATGTGTTGAGTTTCATGTGTTTAAGCATCATGATGAGGCTTATGAGTGATGTAACATGTATGGCTGGTTCAATGTTCCCCTGTCCGCCATAGCCTTAGCGACGGCTGATACGTTGAACCTTATATTCGGGGTCGGAGCAGGTGTGTTCGAGTACAATGGGAAGAGAAAGAAGTAGCTTGAAAATAAGTATAAATTTTTAGAAATATCTGAACCACCTGGTCCAAGATGTTTTGAGCGCTTTTTGCTGACAGAAAAACGTTTCGAACCAGGTGGCCAGTAATGTTTTTTCCGTTTCAGGAATACAAGAATTTATAGTTTTTATTGAGGCAGCTCCAGGCACACCTGCTCCGACGATAGGATTTTCAAAATGTTTTTTACGAATTTTTAGTTTTTGATTGAAAGTGATGGTAGTCATTATTATTAAAAAAATAACTAAAAACCGGTGCAATTTTAAATAATTTAGCGAAAATAGCAAGCTGTTTTATAGCTCCATCAGGCTTGCATTTTATAATAATTTAGATAGTATTAGGGAGATGAATTCTTATAGTTTCAGAATTATAATTGAGCCGGATGATCCGAGAGGATTTCATGGTTTTGTGCCGCTTCTTGGGGTGCATACTTGTGGTGGTACGTTGAGGGAAGTTAAGAAAAATCTAAAAGAATCAATTATTTGTCATATTCAGGGACTTATGAAAGATGGAGAGTCAATTCCCAGGGAAGATGATGTATTGGAAATGATTCAGACATTTTCTGAAAAAGATCTCATTAATGCCTAAATTACCTGTGGTCAAAACCAGAGAGTTGATTCGAGTTTTGGAGAATCTCGGATTTTTTAAGCATCATCAAGTTGGAAGTCATGCTCAGTTTAAACATCCGGATGGAAGAAGAACAACCGTCCCTGTTCATGTAGGAAAGGATCTCAATAGAGGAACACTTCGAGGGATTATTAATGATGTTGGAGTGACTGTAGAGGAGTTTGTCGCTGTTTTGAAAAAATAAAATTCTATAGGTCATTACCCAATCTCCGCCTTCAACCTCTCCACCTCCGCCTGTTCTCCCTCTTCTTCAGTGGCTTCGGCTTTTTGGGCTTTAAAGCTTTCGTTGGCTTGGTAATCTTCTTTAAAATCTACGGCCAAGTGCATCATTTCTTCTTCTGAGGAATGGACGATATTATTTTCCAGGGAATTTTCAGCATTTCTCGCATTTATTTGGAATCCCATGTTGTTTGCTAATCTACGATACTCTTCGGCTTCTTTTCCGTATTTATTACTTAGTCGTTCGAGTGTATCTTCTATGAATTTCCGGGCTTTTTCGTCTATTTTTTTGGCTTTCGTGATGTGGGTTAGGAAATTATGGCGTGATTGTAGGGGGATTTCTTCCAGGCTACAAAACCAGGTTAAAAATTCTTTGAATTCGGTTAGATTTTTGTTCATTTTAAGTAAATTGAATGGCCATCGGTTCTCCGATATGATGGGCATGTTCGGGAAATCGGAAATTTGGTTCCAGGGCAGTATCAACAGTATATCCAGGAAGAGTATTGAAAATTAAAACATTAATTCCTCCTCCCTTGGATTTTTGTACTACCAGTAAGTTATTTTGTCCTGCTTCTTGTAAAATTATCGCGTCGGTGGGTTCACCGGTTTTATTCAGAATTCGCAGATTGCTTTGCCATACTTCATTACGGTCTAAGACATCATCACAGGCAAAGTTTTTTCCATGAGCATAGGCTTCGAAATCAATGCTTACTTCTCGGCCTTCAGGCATGGAGGACAGAATATCGAAACCTCTTTCTTGATAGGAAGATAATTGTTCGTGGTAGGCTTTGATTTTTTCTTTTTGGGATTCTGATTTGAGGGTTTGTATTACGCGTTCTTTCCATGGTGTTGCACTACTGGTGAAAGAGTTTCCTCGTACTATCATTTTCGCTTCTTCTTCTATGATTTTAATTTTTAGGCCTGATGTTACGGAAGATATGGAAGTAAAGGTTGGTTTGGAGGGAACTTTATCCAGATGACTTTGTCGAGTTGCTTCAGCTTGATTAATGACATTAGCTCTCTGTTGCTGTTGTGGGGCAGTTGCTTGAGAAAGGGCTTCTGCAGTGTTAACTGCACTCTCAAGTTGGCCTTTTCGAGTGTTCCAATCACTTATTTTCGTTGCATAATCAGCAAATTCTATAGCTTGTGATTTCCAGTTGGTTTCAACTTCTGCCAGTTTTTTTACTAATTCTTCCAAATCCTTGAAATAACCATCCAGCATTTGTTTTTCATTTGGATCCAACTGGGATGAAACTTGATCATATTCTTCTTTTTTTGTGGCAACATCTACAGAAAAGTTTCTGATATCGGCGTAAATTGTCGTAGAAGTAAGTGGGCTTCTAGTAGTGGGAGGCTCTGTTATTCCTTCCCAAGTAGAAATTTTTGAAATCGCGCTTGTAAATAAATCCCTTGTTTCTTTATGATGAGTTTGGAATTCTGTTGAATAAGAATCAATATTATCCGGTCTTTCTTCTCCTTCGAGTTTGTTCAAATAAGCCAGATATTTTTTTTTGAGGGGGTTTCGCATGTTCTTTGTTATATCTACATTATGCCCATCACCTAAAAATTCTGAAAGTGCCAAAAATTTGGCGCTATCATCTATGGTGTTTATATCTGGAAAATTTTCAAAAATATCTTCTATGTTAATACTTCCGTAGCTTGTAATATGATCTGTTAATTCTTCTAGTAGTTTATTTAATTTCGGAGGACTACTATCTGCGGTGGCTTCTTGCATCCAATCTCGAATATTTTCGAAGTTCGGATCAATTTGTTCAACTGCATCTCTATAGGTTTTGCTGTTTCCTCGTAAATCTACCTGATTTTGATCAAGTATTTCAATCTCCTGATTGTAATAATCCGGATTCCAGCCGAGTTTTTTGTAGGCCTGGAGGCGGTGGGTGCGTTGGTCGGGGCCGCCGGCTATGTCTGTAAATAGCTTGTCTGTTGGTGCAGAGCCATTGATATCATTTCTTACAAGATCAAGGAAAGTAGTTTTTTTTGAAGGAGTGAGGGCATCGTGCCCGTTTTTTAGCATACTTACTGTTCTGTCCAGGTAGGTTTCCGCGGCGGTTTTACTTTCTTCGATTTTTTTCGATATATCGTCAAGTACTCCGCTGACGATTCCCATTCTTTCACCGAATAGGGAATATTCAGTTTCTCCGGTTGTTTCCCTTTCTCCAAGTCCCAATTTATACCAGTTGGTCCACCGGCTTCTCATGATATCTGTTTTGTCTTTTTGTTCCTGGCGCATTTGGGCTGATTCTTCATATCTTCTTCTGAGTTTTCCAAAGAATTCAAAGGTTCTTTCAACATCTTGAAGATTAAGCGTTGACCTTACTCGTTCGTTTCTTATTTCTTGTACGACCGTCCGGTATTCATTTCCCCATCCAACACTGGCACTTGCTCCTTCCAGTACGCCAAAAACTCTATTTCGTGTATTGTCTTCCAGTTGTTCGGTTTTGCTTTTGGATTCCATATCGGTGATGGTTTCCGCGGCAAATTCCGGCATGGCTCTGAGCGCAGCCCGTTCGGCGTCTCTGACTTGTTCTTCTTTATCTACTTCAGCTTGTTCTTTTCTAAAAGATTCCAGTACCGAAGCGTTTAATTCTACGGTTTGGTTTTCAAGATTTAGGAAATGTTGGATTCCTTTATTAGATGGGAAATGCCAAAGGTTTTTCATTTATATTCAAAAAATCCCTTTATTTTACCATATTTGGTTGAAAAAAACAAGGGATTTCGGGTTCTTTCGGGTTCTTTCGTGGTGATTCTAGTAACTCATCACTGGTTTGTTTCCCACTGTTAAGGGGGACTAAGGGGGTTAAATCCGAAGGAAATACAGAACGAACATAGTTTTTGCCTATAATTTTGTGCTAATTTTTCGACGCGTCGAAACTTAATCCCCCAAACCCCCTTTAACAAGGGGGCTTATTGATGACTACCGGTAAACATCATGTGAACCGATATCGTATAAATAAACTACTTTTGGCTTTTCTTGATATTGAAAAACAATCCGGTCCGAATAAGTGAGGGAAAAAGCATAAAAATTACGGAATATCCCATGTAATTTATGAGTTTTGAGGTGAGGGGCGAACATGTCTTTCTGAAATATATCTAACTTTTCAAAAAATTCCTTCTGTTGTGGCTTGGAAAGTTTTTTGAATGCTCTTTTGAAGTGAGAAGTGTAAACAATCTTCATGATAATTGTTCTCGTAGATCATCAATGTTTTTGGCTCTAAAAGCTTTTCCTTTCATAATTTCTTTCTGTCCTTCAAAAAGCTTCTTGATTGCCAGAAGTTTATTGTATTCTTCGGTTGATATTTTTATGGTGGGAGAGGCTGATTTAAGCATATGGTAATTTTACAGATTTTTTACCTAAAATCAATAGGGATGAGTAACTCTACGATATCCTTTTCTTGAATTTCTCCCATTTTTCAGTACATTTATTCCGATGGGAAAATCACCGGAAATAGTAAAGATTCGGCTGAAACCGAGCGACTCAGTCGATGGGATTTTTTCTTTTATCAAAAAAGCCGAAGCGGCAAAAATAATATTTATTTGCCCGCGGGTTTTTCCGGATTTGGCGGATGTTTCGGTTCTTAAGGATTTGAAGTTGGTTATTGACGGGTTTGGGGGGGAGGTGATTTTTGTTATTGTGCAGAAGTGGATCAGGGAGAGGGTGCAGTCTCATGGAGTGTCGGCTTATACTAAGTGTCCTAGTGAATATTCTAGGGTTGACACAAACACTTTTGCTGATTTTTCTAAAAAAGTTGTCGCTTCGAAAAATAAAACTTCCTTGGCGAAGAAAGTAAAAAAAATGACTTATCCTAAAAAGAAAGAATTGCTTCCGCCGGAGTTTTCCATGCAGCCGATTTCTGGGACAGGGAGGCAGGAAAAATCTATGAGAGGGCTTTTTTTCTTTGCGTTTTTAGGGCTTATTTTGCTTTTGGGAGCAGTTCTTCTTTGGATTTCTCCTCGGGCGAAAATCATTATCAAGCCGAAGGTTTCTGTGCTTCCGGTGACGCAGAATATTATCGTGAAACTTTCGGAGGTTGCTGTTCCGGGGGATGAGCAAGTTGTGCCTAGTGTCAGGGGGATTTATGTGCAGACGGAAGTCCATGGAAAAGAAACTTTCCCTTCGACGGAAAAGACGTATGATCTGACGAATGCGAGAGGGATGATTACTTTGTTTAATGAGACATCCAAGCCGAAGTATCTGGTTCCTTCGCGCCTTTCTACGGACGAGGGGATAATTTTCCGGTTTACAAAAGAAGTGATGATTCCTCCTCGACAGGATGATCGGCCGGGAATGTTGCAGGTGGAGGTGGTGGCAGATGAGTATGATGGGAGAGAGCTTCCTATCGGGGAAAGAGGGAATTTGGGGGCGGGAAATGAGTTATTTTTTCCGGCACTTCGGCCTGATTTGCGGGAGCTGTATTATGGGAAAACAAATCTGGGGCCGTTGGTGGGCGGGTCGACTTTGACGCATTATTTTATTAATGAAAAGGATTTTGAGGCGGCGAGGGAGATTTTGGAGGAAATCTTTCGGACTCGGGCGGTGGAAAAATTGCGGAATGAATTGATCGGCCGGTCGGATCGAGAGGATAAGAAATATGTGCTGCTTGACCGGCCGGAGGTGATTATTGCGGAGGTTACGGATGTATTTTTTCCAGAGAATTTGGTGGGGACGGAGTCTCAGACGTTTCAAGCTTCGGTGGCTTTGAAATTATCGGGACTTGTTTTTGATCAGTCAGAGGTAGTTGATCTTATGGTGGAGAAAGCAAAATTGGTTCAGGATCATCGAAAAAAACTGATTTACATGGATGAAAACTCTGTTCAGTACAGTGTGCTGACTTCGGAAAAACTGTTGGATGAAAAATGGCTGAAATTATCGGTTTCCATCATGGGGGTGGAGACTTTGGATTTTAATTCTTCGGGTGAGTTTGCCCAAAAATGGCATAACGAGATTAAGAGGGAGTTGGTGGGAAAACCACTTGGGCAGATTAATAGGATTCTTACCAATTATCCGGAAATCGAAGACGTTCTGGAGGTGAAGGTTTCTCCTTTTTGGGCAAAGAAGCTTCCGAATATTTTTGATCAGATACGGTTGGAAGTAGTTGAGGGGTATGAATAATAGAACTTAGAGCTTAGAACTTAGAAAAGAATCTGTATTTCTCTAAGTTCTACCATCTACCAACTAAGCTCTATTTTCTGAGACGTCAACTTATTCGAGCTCAACCGTTGCTCCTGCATCTTCAAACTTTTTCTTCATCTCTTCTGCTTCTTCTTTCTTCACATTTTCTTTAATGGTTCCTCCGCCTTCAGCGAGGGTTTTTGCGTCTCCCAGGCCGATTCCGGTAATTTCCCGAATGACTTTAATTACAGCGATTTTTTGGCCTCCGCAGTCTTTGAGAACGACATTATAAGCGGATTTTGCTTCGGTTTCTTCTTCGCCACCTTCTCCGGCGGCAGGTGCTGTGGCTACAGCTACTGGAGCGGCTGCGGAAATACCGTATTTTTCTTCAAAATACTTGGCTACATTGTTGGCCTGAACAACAGTTAGTTTTTCAATGGCGTCAACAACGGTTTGCTCGTCTTTACTGAGCTCAACAGATGGTTTTGATTCTTCGTCGGACATAATTAAGGGGGTTAGGAATTAGTTATTAGAACTTAGAGCTTAGAACTTAGATTAGATATAAATTTTTTCTAAGTTCCCTTCGGCTTTAGCTCCCATTCGGCAAGCTCAGGGTTTACAACAAGCTCAGGGTCTGTGACAGGATCGATGACTACCATCTACCAACTAAGTTCTGTGCAAGTCACCCGCCTACGGGTGACTGAACTAGGCAGGGGCAAATTTCTCTGCGTCTTTCAACACTCCGTGAATTCCACGCAAACCTGACCCCAGAACTCCATGTAGTTTTTGTGGGCCGGAGCGGAGCATGCTGAGGATTTTTGCGAGGGATTCTTCGCGGGTCGGAGTATCGGCCAAGGTGGTTGCTTCTGCTTTATTGATAAATTTTCCTTCGAAAACCGCTCCTGCGAAATCATACTTTGATATTTTTAAGGCTTTATCGAAAGTATCTTTTTTCATTTTTTTAATTGCTGCCGCAGGGGCGATTTCGTCTTCTGTTGAAACGATTACTGACACAGCTCCTTCCAGGTCGTTGGGAGAAAATTCAGCTTTGCCGGTGTTCTTTGCGGCTAGGGCTATGAGCGTTTTTTTGATGACGGTGTAGGACATGCCGTTTTTCCGTAAATCACGGCGGATTTGTTGGACTTCTTCTACGGTTGCTTTGTTAAACTGCGCGAAGGCGATGCCGGCGGCAGCTTTGAATTTTTCTTCCAGTGCGGAAAGTTGGTCGGATTTTTTTGATCTTGAAGTGGCCATGAGAATAGAACTTAGTTATTAGAGCTTAGAACTTAGAAATAAATTAAAAAACTTTGATGTATATTCAGACATCAAAGACTCTTAAGAATCAAGCGTAATAAAAAGATTAACTAAAAACTTTTTTTACTGTCTCGGTTGGGCTTATTATTGTGCCAACGGTCTTTGACGCAGGAGTTATTATTAGAAAATGGGAGAGTTTGTCAATTTTTTATTGGTTTTTTCTAAGAATATTTAAAATTAAATCTTTTTTTGCATCCAAATTTTCTTCTGTTTTTGCTTCTATCCGGATGGCGATTTTTGGGGAGGTGTTTGAACAGCGGATGATGACCCATTCGTAGTTTTCAAAATCCAGGCGGATTCCGTCCATAGTATTTATTTTTACATCTGCGTTTCGTAAAGAATCACTTAATTTTTTGATTACGTTTTTCAGTATTTCAAATTTTTTTTCATCGGGAGCATCGATTTTTTCTGAATATTCTAGCATTTTTGGCCAGTTGGTCGTTATTTCCGGGGTTAAATCAGGATTGTTTTCTACGGCTCCAAAAAATTTGAGAGAAGCCAACAGGGCGTCGTCGTGTCCGTAAAAGTTTTCGCCAAACATGAAATGGCCGCTTTGTTCTCCTCCAAATCGGGCGTGTTCTTGGTGCATTTTTTCTTCGATGTAAGAGTGTCCGGTGGAGGATAAGATTACTTTGCCGCCCAGTTTTTCGATTTTATCAATTAAAACCGGGGAGCACATGATGTCGAGTACGATTTTTTCTTTCGGGTTTCGGGAGAGGAAATCAGCCGCGAGTACATAGCATATTTTATCGGCTGACAAAATTTCTCCGTTTGAGAGTATTATCCCCACCCGGTCTCCGTCACCATCGTAGGCAAATCCATAGTCGGCTTTTTCTTCCCGGACTTTTAGCTCTAAACTTTTGAGGTTTTCCGGGCGTTCGGGGTCGGGTTGGTGGTTTGGGAAGTTGGTGTTTAGATCACAAAAGAGAGGTGTGACTTTATGTCCAAATTGTTCCATGAATTTCGGATAAAACATTCCGGATACGCCGTTTCCGGCATCTATCACAATGTTTTTTGATGATTGTTCGGGCACTATTGATTTGATTTTTTCGAGGTATTTTTCTGAAAAATCTACTTCCCAGCATCTTGCAATGCATTCGCCAAAGTCCATGGCTGTGTTGCATTTCATGCATTCTGTCATTTTCTGGATTTTTTGGATTTCTTTGCCGCAGACAGCTCCGTTTCGGTCGATAAGCTTTAGGCCGTTGTCTTGGGGCGGGTTATGGGAAGCAGAGATTTGGATGGCGGCGTCGAAGTTACCTTCGTGGAAGGCAAAATAATTTATGGGAGTAGGGATGGTGCCTCCCCAGGTTACTTCGCAGTTTGAGGATTTTAGTCCGCTGAGTACGGCGGGAAAAAGTTGGTCCATGGAGATTCTTCCGTCTCCGGAAACAAAAATTCGAGGTTTTTCAATCTTGAACTTTTCAATGATGTACTTACCAAAAGCTGCAGCGATTATGAAAAAACCGTCTTCGTCAAAATCAACGAAGCTTTTGCCTCTGATATCATAGGCGCGGAAGATTTTTGGGGAGAGGAGCATGAGTTAATTATCAATTATCAATTATCAATTATCAATAGTGAAATTCTTAAAAATTCTTAAAAACATCTTTACAAATAAAAATATACATGCTAGAATAGATAATTCTGATAATTAAAAATGAAAAAAAATCTTTCAAAAATGAAAAAAGGGCTTCTCGTTTTCGGTATCTTATTGGTTTCCGTTTTCTTCAGCCTTCAGGCGGTTGCGTTTTTTGAAGAGGGTTTGACGGATAAGTTAAGTTGGATGAAGTCATTTTTAATGGGGGAGGCGAAAGATCCTTTTAAGTCTCGGGTTCGTCTGCCGAAAGGGGATGATTCGGAATCTTATCAAGGAAAATTGATGAAATTGCAATGGTATAATATGGGGGAGAAGGATGAAGTAAAGTAAGAGTTTAGCAAAAAAACAAGATAAGTCAAAAGCTCATGCGACTTGTTCTTTACCAGTCGCCAGGAATTATCGTGATGTGTTATACTTCTCTTGATGAGGGTATTTTTTTGGCTCTGCCTACTCCTGCTTATTCCCGGATTACTTCTACGTATTGATATGGGAGGGGTTGGGATATTGGGGACGGATGTTATTTTGCCTCTTTTTGCGGTGATTTGGATTTTTCAGAAAATTGTGATTAATCGGAAGTTTCCGGATGCTGTTTTTTTGAAACCTGGATTTTTGTTTTTGGCTATTGCTTTTCTCAGTTTTCTTCTGGGGGCTGGGGATTTGCTTTTTAAAGCACAAGTTTTGTCCGGGGCTTATCTGGTGAGATTTTTTTCATTGCTTATTTTTGCTTGGGCCTCGGCCGATTTTTTTCGAACAAAAAAAGAAAAGGAACAGTTTTTTAGGGGGATTTTTGGTATTTCTGCCGTAGTTGTCTTTTTGGGGTTTTTACAATTTTATCTTCTGCCGGATATTTCCATGTACTCCACGGAAGGGGGGTGGGATCCGCATACGGGAAGGCTTCTGGGGACATGGATGGATCCGAATTTTGTGGCGGGGTTTTTGGGGTTTATGGCGCCTTTGGCATTGGGCAAATGGTATGGCTCAAAATCAAGAAAAGAAAAGTTTTGGCTGGGAATATTAATTTTGGCTTTTTTATTTGCTTTATTTCTTACTTTTTCGCGGAGCGGGTATTTGGCAGCGGGGATGGGATTGTTTTTATTTTTTGCCTTTCGTGACCCGAAGGTGATTTTGATCGGTGGGATAATTGCGGCGGTGGGGATTGTTACAAATGAAAGAGCGCAAAAAAGAGTGACAGAGCTGGCTGGGACGGTTTCTGCGATTGTGCTTCGAAATACGGATGAAATTGATCCGACGGCTTCTTTGAGGCTTGAAAGCTGGCAAAAAAGTTTCGAGCTCTTTAAAAAATATCCGGTTTTGGGAATCGGGTATAACACTTATCGTTATCGGGCGGCAGAGGAGGGAATTGTAGATGAAAGTTATTTTTCTTCAGGCGGTTCGGATTCTTCGCTTTTGACAGTGTTGGTGACGACGGGAGTAGTGGGTTTTGTGGTGTTTTTGTGGTTTTGGGTGGGGATTTGGTTGGAAGGGATGTGGCGCTATTTCAAGGCGAGGAGGAAAAATACTATTTTTTTAGGTTTTGCTAGTGGTGTTTTGGCGATTTTAGTTCATTCTTTTTTTGTGAATTCGCTTTTGTTTCCGTTGATATTGTTGCCGATATTGGTAACAGCAGGAGTGTTATTTAGAAATGAGAATTAATATTCATTTCAACCTCCGACTTCCGAAATTAATTTCGCTGCTTCTGCTCGTGTCAATTTCTGGTGTGGGCGGAATGTTCCGTCTGGGAATCCGGATATCATTCCTCTACGATGAGCTTCGTTTATCCATAGCATTTCCCAGCCGGTGCTGTCGGGGAATGTTGGGGTAGCGAAGATTGTTTTTTTCGGGGCAAATCCTTTTGAGGCGAGTAGGATTTTTACGGCTTCGGCTCTTGTGAGGCTTTGGAGGGGGCGAAATGTGCCGTCTGGATATCCCCGGATGATGTTTTTTTGAATGAGAAAATTTATGCTGTTTTTAAATTCTGAATCTTTTATATCTGAGAATACAGTGCTTATTGTGGGGGGGGGAAAATCTTTTCCCCAGAGATATTCTACGAGCATTTGGACGAAATTCCCTCGATCTATCGGCCGGTTGGGGTGGAGTTTTCCGTTTTTTTCCGTTCGCAGGATGCCGGCTTCTACGAGCTTCAGGAGGTAGGGCAGAGCCCAATGGTTCGGGTCAAAATCCCGGAAGAAAGCGCGGTCGGAGGGGAGGAATTTGTCTCTTTCTCCTTTTTTTACGGATATGCAGCGATAAATGGAGCAGAATTCAACTTGTTTGGCTATGGAAAATGCTCCGGCTACGAACTCAGGAAAGTCAATAAAGAGTTTTTTTTGAGCTTCTGAGAAGGGTGCGATTCTTATCTGGGTTTCGTTTTTGACTTTGTCGAAAAAATTGAAATGTCGCCAGGTATTTTCATTTGGATCGAAGTAAAAAGGAATGCCTTCTTGGGTGAATCTTCCGTTTGAGGGAAAAGTAAAGTGATTTTGTTTTTCTAGCTCGAATATTTCTTTTTCGACGTTTTCATTGAGTTTGTTTTCTTTAGTCAGATTTATGAAAATTTCTCGAAGATTTTCTCTTGTTGTTTTTTCATCGAAGAATCTTGTTTTTATTCCAAAAGTTCTGCCGATTGCCAATAAAGCATCGAGATAGTCAGTGTTTTCAAAATCGTAGGTTTTGAGTATTTCGGCTATTCGGGAATTGGCCCAGATTTTCGGGATGAAATTAGTTTTTGAAGTGCTGTTTAGCAGCGTTTCTGAATTGTTTCTTCCTACAAAAATAAGGGAGTCGGGGGATGAGATAGAGTTGATTTTGTGGGGGAGAATTTCTCTTTCGTTGGTGAATAGAGGGGATATCTCTGAGGTAACGGGTTTGCTCCAGTTTTTCCATTTATTCCATAGTTCTTCCCCTTCCATGAGGCGCCAGGGGGTGCGGAAGAGTTTTTGGTAGAATCCGCCGGATTTATGGGCAAGTATTGCAAGATATTCCGATGCCAGGTCTGAGAAATCAAGTATGATGAGGGGAGCTGGGTATTTTTCTAAAAAAGTAAAGTCAGTTTTTTCTGGAAGATCGGTAATGAGTACTAGTGCTCTATGGGAATAGTCTTTTTCAGTCCAATTATCGTGCATTTTATTGAGAGACGTGAGGAGGTTTGCGCTTCCGTGGGGATTGGTTTTTTCTATAAAATCGGAAACTTTTTTTCGGAATTCAATGGTGTTTTCTGAAAATTCTTCTTTGATGAATTTCACTTCTTCGTCAAAAAATGCGACTCTTATTTTTTGGTTCGGATCGAGCCTTTCGAGCCAGAAGTGCAGGTACTGCCGTATTCGTTCCCAAGGAGTGCCGTACAGGGAGCCGGATCGGTCGATGAGAAAGGTGATTTCCGAAATCTCTCTTTTTTGAGGTGCGGTGAGAAAATGAGCATGAAAAGTTTCTTTATGGACGGTGAATTCCAGATCGGGGGAGGTTTTCTGTGACCAAAAAAGTTGAGTGCTTTCGTGTGGAATAAAATTTTCTTTTTGAAAAAGAAAGGTGAGTTTATTGTTTGTGCGGTCCAGAATTCCTTCTGAGGGAAGAGTGGTGAAAAAATGATGAATAGGTTGTTCAGATTTTATATTTATAGCGATTTCAGCTTTATTGGCTTCGATGTCGTCGTGGAACCATCCTTGAGTGGAAAAAAAATCATTCAGGTTTTCCGGAGTGTGGTCGAAGGTTAGTTTTGCGTAGATTTCTTTTTCGGGGGAAATTTCGAAAGTTTGGGTGAGGAGGAGGTTTGTGTTTTTTTCGTCATAAAATCGGAAAAATCGGGTATCCTGGTGCTCTTTTGCTTTGTCGAAAAGCGTTTCGAGCATTGGTTTTCTATTCAGGATTTCATAGTTTTCAGCTCTGGCATCCAGAAAAAAACGTATGTTTTCCGAAGTTGCGGGAATCGGTTCAAAAAACTGTATTTTTTGAGCTACAGAGGTGGTGTTTTTTATTTTTTCCAGAATTTCTGTATGAATTTTATTATTTATTATTTCTATTTGAACGAGTTTTTCGATTCGTTCGAAGTTTGGGTTTGGGAAAAAGGCCGATACTGGCACTGTCCAAATGAGGAATAGATAAAAGAGATGTTTTTTCATTGTTTGTGGAGATTGTAGCAGTCCTCGTAATAAATTTTCAATTATCAATTTTCAAACTTGCTGATTGTAAGAAGGGAAGTTTGAAGTTGTGTTGAGGATATTAAAAGGCTAAAATTCAGGTGCATGAAATTTTTTTTTTTAGAATTAATCTTCATCTCCGGTTTGTTTTTTAGCTTTGGAGGGGTGGAAGAAGCGCAGGCGTATTCGATGAATGATGCGATGAAGCAGCATGCGGAAGCTATAACCGGCGATGAAAAAGACGTAAGGTCTATTCTTCCGAGTTTTATGCCGCATGCGAATGGAGAAATAGAGTTGAAAGGAGATGAAAAAGATATTACCTTGCTCATTCAGAAAGTGATAGATGTGATTGTCGGGCTCGCAGGAGTGATAGCGGTTCTTTTTATTGTTTATAATGGTTTTGTTATAGCGGTTGCGGGGAGTACGGACAAATTGACGAATGCGAAGAACGGGCTTATGTGGGCCGGGATTGGGTTGATATTGATTATTTTTGCGTATGTGGTGGCGAAGACGGTTATTTCTTTTACATATTTGGGAGAGGAGGTGTCTGGGATAGAGGATAATGAAGAGAAATTGCCTGATGAGGCGAAGTATAAGCTAAAGAAAGCAAGACCTTTTTCAGAGGAGCCGGGGGAATTGATGAAAGAATAAGAATATTTACAATAGAAGAAAATTGATTAATATGTCAACATGGAAGTATCTGCTTTAGAATCCATCCACGTCACTAACCTTCTTGAAATTTTTTCATTGGCGGCTTTTGCTTTTTTAGTCGCGGTTTTGTTTTTTCCCAAATTCATTACTTTTGTACAAAACTATAAACTGACGCAAAAAATTCGGCAAGATGGGTTGTCTGGCGGGGTGGCGAAACTTTTTCGTTCGCTTCATTCCCATAAATCCGGGACGCCTACGATGGGGGGAGTTATGATTATTGTGGCGATACTTTCGGCGGTTCTTTTTTCGAGATTTCTTGCTTATTTCGGGGTTATTGATCATTCGATTCTCAATCGTGGCGAAACTTATCTGCCGATTTTTACTTTGGCGGCGGTGGGGATTTTGGGGCTTATTGATGATTTTTTGAATATTCGTGAGAAATCCAAGCAAAAAGGTCTTTCGGCAAAAGTAAAGTTGTGGACGTTGATTGCTTTTGCTGTATTGGGGGGAATGTGGTTTACTTTTAAGCTTGGGTGGTCGATTATCCATGTGCCAGGGGTTGGGGATTTTGATATCGGGTTTTGGTATTTTCCTTTATTTGTTTTTATCCTGGTGGGGACGGCTAATTCTGTGAATTTGGCAGACGGTTTGGATGGTCTGGCAGGTGGGCTTTTGGCGATTTCGTTCGGGGTGTTCGCGGTTATTTCTTATTTTTACGGGCTGCCGATCTTATCGACTTTTTGTACGGTGGTGGTGGGAGCGTTGCTGGCTTTTTTGTGGTTCAATGTTCCTCCGGCGAGGATTTATATGGGGGATACGGGGAGTTTGGCTTTGGGGGCGACGTTGGGGGTTATTGCGATGCTGACGAATGCGGTCATTGTTTTGGCGATTGTGGGGATTATTTTTATTTTTGAGACAATTTCTGTAATGCTTCAGCTTTTCTGGAAAAAACACTTCAAACGGAAGCTGTTCCTTATTGCGCCGATTCATCATCATTTTGAGGCTCGGGGGTGGTCGGAGACGCAGGTGGTGATGCGGTTTTGGATTATCGGTATGGGGGCGGGGATTGTGGGGCTTTTGGTGGGGCTTTTTGGGATGGGGAATGGGGGGATTATTTAAATAAAAATTGAGTCCACTCCGAAAAGTACAAGGGAACTCTAAAAAAAGAGCAAGAAAA